>NZ_JBHMDO010000004.1:0-1824 GCF_042431225.1 Paenibacillus aurantiacus
GTTGACCGACAGCTGACGGTGCGTGTTCAGTGCTGCAATATTGTGGTTGATAATCATGATGTGTTTCCTCCTTGGAAGTTGAAAGCCCGCTTCCTTGCGGACCTTGTTGGATGTCAGCTAGAGTGCCGAGTGTCTCGCGCCCTTGCTTATTATATATATCGGACATCTGAGAGATTCGTTTATAGTTGAGAGACGATCAAATTTTCCCAGAACTACGGCCAAGACAAGCAAAACACCAGCTACTATAGCCATAACGAAAAAGAACCCGCGTCTTAGATAGACGCAGGTTCTCGATAATCGGGGTAATAAAATCAAACCGACCTAGATAACGAGAGGACGAATTAACGGAGCAGCTGCAGAACGCCTTGCGGCTGTTGGTTCGCTTGCGCCAGCATCGCTTGAGCGGCTTGTGCAAGGATGTTGTTCTTCGTTTGGTTCATCATTTCTTTCGCCATGTCTACGTCACGTACGCGGGATTCTGCTGCCGTCAGGTTCTCAGCTGCGTTATCCACGTTCGCGATGGAGTGCTCCAGACGGTTTTGCAGTGCGCCCAGCTTCGAACGGCCGGAGGAAATTTTCGCGATGTTGTCGTCCAGCGTTTGGATCGCTGTCTCAGCGCCTGCTTGCGTGCTGATGTCGGCTGCTGCAAGAGCCGTTTGGATACCGTCGAGCTTAATGCCGTCCGTGCTCAGGTCCAGTTCGATCTTCTGGTCTTTGTTCGCGCCCACGTGGATTTGAACTTTACCACCCGTACCTGCGGAGCCGTCAAGCAGCTTCTGCGTGTTGAACTCAGTGTCCGTGTTGATACGGCCGATCTCGGTTGCCAGTGCATCGTACTCGTCTTTCAGGGACGTACGGTCAGCCGTTACGTTCGTGTCGTTCGCCGATTGAACAGCCAGCTCGCGCATACGCTGCGTAATCGCGTGTACTTCGTTCAGTGAGCCTTCAGCCGTTTGGATCAGGGAGATGCCGTCTTGCGCGTTGCGGGAGGATTGCTCCAGACCGCGGATCTGACCGCGCATTTTCTCGGAGATGGACAGACCTGCCGCGTCGTCGCCCGCACGGTTGATGCGAAGACCCGAAGAGAGCTTCTCGATCGATTTGTTCGTATTCGCCGTGTTGACCGACAGCTGACGGTGCGTGTTCAGTGCTGCAATGTTGTGGTTGATAATCATGATGTGTTTCCTCCTTGAATTTGAAAGCCCGCTTCCTTGCGGGCTTTATTGGATGTTAGCCAGGGTCGTAGAAGATGCCTTCCCTTGCTGATATTTATATCGACCTTTTGAGAGAAATGATTATAGCAATCTAGTTTCCATTATTCTCTAGCTTAGTGCTTTCACCTTACTCACAAATTAACGGAGCAGCTGCAGAACGCCTTGCGGCTGTTGGTTCGCTTGCGCCAGCATCGCTTGAGCGGCTTGTGCAAGGATGTTGTTCTTCGTTTGGTTCATCATTTCTTTCGCCATGTCCACGTCACGTACGCGGGATTCTGCTGCCGTCAGGTTCTCGGCTGCGTTGTCCACGTTCGCGATGGAGTGTTCCAGACGGTTTTGCAGTGCGCCCAGCTTCGAACGGCCGGAGGAAATTTTCGCGATGTTGTCGTCCAGCGTTTGGATCGCTGTCTCAGCGCCTGCTTGCGTGCTGATGTCGGCACCTGCAAGAGCACCTTGAATCGTAGTCAGCTTGATGCCGTCCGTGCTCAGATCCAACTCGATCTTCTGGTCTTTGTTCGCGCCCACGTGGATTTGAACTTTACCACCCGTGCCTGCGGAGCCGTCAAGCAGCTTCTGCGTGTTGAACTCGGTGTCCGTGTTGATACGGCCG
>NZ_JBHMDO010000005.1:0-2128 GCF_042431225.1 Paenibacillus aurantiacus
GTTGACCGACAGCTGACGGTGCGTGTTCAGTGCTGCAATATTGTGGTTGATAATCATGATTTGTTTCCTCCTTGGAAGTTGAAAGCCCGCTTCCTTGCGGACCTCGTTGATTGGCAGCCAGGGTACCGATTGTCTCGTGCCCTTGCTTACTATATATATATCGGCGGTTTGAGAGATTAGTTTATAGTTTTTTCACTCAAATTTTTGACAGATTGCATGTTTCACTATCCTGGAGCAGAGGCACATTCTCACCAAATGCCGCCGCTCCTACTAACAGACATATGCTAAGCAAGACGGGAACAAAAAAGAAGAAACCCGCGTCATTAACGACGCGGGTTTCTTCCCCAACCGGGGAATCCCAAATGCTATTCCACCTATCCAAGATTAACGAAGAAGTTGGAGTACGCCTTGCGGCTGTTGGTTCGCTTGCGCCAGCATCGCTTGAGCGGCTTGTGCAAGGATGTTGTTCTTCGTTTGGTTCATCATTTCTTTCGCCATGTCTACGTCACGTACGCGGGATTCTGCTGCCGTCAGGTTCTCGGCTGCGTTGTCCACGTTCGCGATGGAGTGCTCCAGACGGTTTTGCAGTGCGCCCAGCTTCGAACGGCCGGAGGAAACTTTCGCGATGTTATCGTCCAGTGTTTTGATCGCTGTCTCAGCGCCTGCTTGCGTGCTGATGTCGGCTGCTGCAAGAGCCGTTTTGATAGCGTCGAGCTTAATGCCGTCCGTGCTCAGGTCCAGTTCGATCTTCTGGTCTTTGTTCGCGCCCACGTGGATTTGAACTTTACCTGCTGTACCAGCCGTGCCGTCAAGCAGCTTCTGCGTGTTGAACTCGGTGTCCGTGTTGATACGGCCGATCTCCGTTGCCAGTGCATCGTACTCGTCTTTCAGGGACGTGCGGTCAGCCGTTACGTTCGTGTCGTTCGCCGATTGAACAGCCAGCTCGCGCATACGCTGCGTAATCGCGTGGACTTCGTTCAGTGCGCCCTCTGCCGTTTGGATCAGGGAGATGCCGTCTTGCGCGTTGCGGGAGGATTGCTCCAGACCGCGGATCTGGCCGCGCATTTTCTCGGAGATGGACAGACCTGCCGCGTCGTCGCCCGCACGGTTGATGCGAAGACCCGAAGAGAGCTTCTCGATCGACTTGTTCGTGTTCGCCGTGTTGACCGACAGCTGACGGTGCGTGTTCAGTGCTGCAATGTTGTGGTTGATAATCATGATTTGTTTCCTCCTTGGAAGTTAAGAGCCGCATCCTTGCGGTTCTTGCTTTTGATAGCAGTCTCGGATGAATCCCCGTTGCTGCTACTATATATATCGGCGCATTGCGAGATTTGTTAATAGCATTTTGTATAAATGCCAAATAAATGAGTGAATCACCGAGCGGAACCAGACAGTGTCCTCCTGCAGATGCGGGAACAACAGCGCTAGAACAGGTTATCATACGTGCACTGGATGTGGTTACCAAGCTACTTAAAGTGAAAACGGAGGTGCCCCAACGTCATCATTTGACGCTGGAACACCTCCTACAATAAAGGGAGAAAAATTAACGGAGCAGCTGCAGAACGCCTTGCGGCTGTTGGTTCGCTTGCGCCAGCATCGCTTGAGCGGCTTGTGCAAGGATGTTGTTCTTCGTTTGGTTCATCATTTCTTTCGCCATGTCCACGTCACGTACGCGGGATTCTGCTGCCGTCAGGTTCTCAGCTGCGTTGTCCACGTTCGCGATGGAGTGCTCCAGGCGGTTTTGCAGCGCGCCCAGCTTCGAACGGCCCGAGGAAATTTTCGCGATGTTGTCATCCAGCGTTTGGATGGCTGTCTCAGCGCCTGCTTGCGTGCTGATGTCGGCTGCAGCAAGAGCCGTTTGGATAGTGTCGAGCTTAATGCCGTCCGTGCTCAGGTCCAGTTCGATCTTCTGATCTTTGTTCGCACCCACGTGGATTTGAACTTTACCTGCTGTACCTGCCGTGCCATCAAGCAGCTTCTGCGTGTTGAACTCGGTGTCCGTGTTGATACGGCCGATCTCGGTTGCCAGTGCATCGTACTCGTCTTTCAGGGACGTACGGTCAGCCGATACGTTCGTGTCGTTCGCCGATTGAACAGCCAGCTCGCGCATACGCTGCGTAATCGCGTG
>NZ_JBHMDO010000006.1:0-34499 GCF_042431225.1 Paenibacillus aurantiacus
TCTTTGCTCTCTCTGCGAAAGAGCAATTGCTGACCGGCCGGGCATAGCCATCTGTCCTCAGCGGCGAGATACGTCCAGTTGTCCAATCTGCCCACGTCTTGCTGCCATGCCTTGGTGTTCTCGCGATGGTACGTCGCGTACTTCACAATGGCTTCCACGTTCTCTTGCTCCAGGTACGCGTAGTTCTCTTCTCCGCCATAGCCAGCGTCCGCGATGATCGTGCCCGGCAGTGCACCTAATGCGTGTTTCACTTTCTCCAGATGCGGCTTCAGGCATCTGGTGTCCGTTGGACGCTGGTGAACACTGTACCCTAGGATGAATTGGTTCTCGGTTCCGATCTGTACATTGTAGCCCGGTTTGAGCTGACCATTTCGCATATGGTCTTCTTTCATTCGCATGAAGGTGGCGTCTGGATCTGTCTTGCTGAAACTGTTGCGGCTCCCCAAGATGTTTTGCTGGGATTCGTACTTTTGGAGTCGCGGTAGCAGGTCTTTACGAATGATGCGAACTGTTTTCTTGAGCGGCTTGTCCTTTGGTTTCGCTTCTAGTCGCTGTTCAAGCTGCTGCACCGCTTGTTCCAGCTTCTCGCTCGTCATGTCTGCTGGTTTACCAAGCTCACTTAGATCCAAGCCGCTTAGCGCATGATCTTCCTGTTTCTCGGCTTCTTCGATGGTCGCGAACAAGGATTGCACTTTCTCCTGCAGCCTCATCTTGTGTTTGACGACTGCCTTACCCCAGACAAAGGTGTAGCGGTTGGCATTGGCTTCAATCTTGGTTCCATCGACGAAGTAATGCTCGAGCTTGACGTACTTGCATTCAACGAGAAACTGAAGAACAGCCGTGAAGATGGATTCGAGCACGTCTTTCATGCGCTCGGAACGAAACCGGTTAATGGTGCGAAAGTCTGGGCGTTGCCGTGCGGCCAGCCACATGAACATGATGTTCTCCCGGACGGCTTTGGCAATTTGGCGTGAGGAGTAAATCCGCTGCGTGTAGGCGTAGATAATGATCTTCGTCAGCATTTTGGGGTGGTAACTGTCCCGACCGCCGCCTGGATAGGCTTTGGTGAAAAGATTCATATTTAAGCGGTCGACCGCATCATTGACGATGCGAACGAGATGGTTTTGAGGGATATCTTCTTGCAAGTCCATTGGCAAGGACAGCTGGTCCATGATATATTCTTTGTACAAAAGAAGTCTCTCCTTTAGGAATGGTTGGGTGGTACCTCCATTTTAACAAGGACGGGCTTCTTTTTGTTTTGAAATTTTAATGAATGGTTAGCCAAAACGGAGCAGGTCGCATGATTCTGGAGAAGCGTCAGCGTTCGCCTTTGTGAGCGGATTCCTTCCTTCGCCCATTACATTCAGGGAATCCGGGAACAACAGCGATCGGAAGAACATGCGACCGCGCAGTGGATGCGGAAACCAAAACATTGCATTTGAAAACGGGGGTGTCCCAACGTCATCGTTTCGATGACTTTTGGGACACCCCCTTTGCTGAATTAACGGGCAGCAATCCTATTATGAAGAAATACGAGGTTTGAGTAACCAAAAGACTCCTTGGTATGATGTTTATGGAGATCCAAAGGTGCGACCATCTCCAGAAAGTCCACTTTTTAAAACGAGTGGTCTGGGTGGGCGTGCTTTTTTTTTTTTGCTTTCACCGCCCATATTTTTCATCTTCTACAACCTTGTTCCATTGGGTGGATGTCTCGTAACGCAAGAAAAACGTTCAAACCTAAGAAAACAAGCGTATTTAAGAGGGAAACGATTATCCATAGAGGGAGATTACGTTAATGAGGCTCAGCAAAACACATCACAAAATCGTTTGACTTGGAGTGAACTCCAAATGCAATAATATCGGATATCAGGTTACAGTATATGAAGGCGCAGCACGCCGCCGAGAAAAATGGATGGATCCGGTTTGGAGAAGACGAGAGGGAGATGCTGCCGCTTTGTAAGGAAGATAAAATTGGGGTTATCCCCTTTAGCCCGCTCGCATCAGGAAGATTGACACGGGATTGGTCGGAAACAACGACCGTTCGAAACCGATCACGTTCAAAAAGCAAAATATGATGCGGCTGCAGACACCGATCGATTAGTTGTAGAGCGAGTGGCAGCCATTGCGGAGAAACGCTGTGTTCCCCGTGCTCAGATCGCGCTTGCCTGGTTGCTACAGAAGGAACCAGTAACTGCTCCCATTATCGGCGCTACGAAAATATCGCATCTTGATGATGCAGCAGCAGCGCTTAAAATTGTGTTAACGCCAGAAGAAATTTCTTTTCTGGAAGAGTCATATGTACCTCACTCTGTATATGGATTTAAGGTCGGTTTTAACTGATAGGGACGGTGAAAAAACTCCAATGCTCATTGCAGAAGTTAGTGGAAAATTCGACATATCGCCGGATACACTCCGTTACTACGAGCGCATCGGGCTTATACCTCGTGTAAATCGCAATAAAAGCGGAATCAGGGATTATACGGAAGAAGACTGCAGATGGGTCGAACATGTTAAATGTATGCGAGGTATAGGTCTTCCCATTGAAAGTTTAATTGAGTATGCGGGGCTTTATCAACAAGGCGATGCTAGCATAGGTGCAAGGAGAGAACTTCTAGCCGATCAGCGAAAGCAACTGCTAACAAAAATAGAAGAGATGAATAAAGTGTTAGCGCGTATGAACGAAAAAATTGAAAGATATGATCAGTCATTGCGCTAACTGGGAACGATAGATGAATAACATTAGGAGAAGTTATGCCGCACGAGTCCCGGATAGGAACCTACTGCTTTTTGGTGCACTGACTTATCGATGTTATTCAGGCAGGCCCGGCATATCATGTGATCGTTTATCTGCAAAAACAGCTTTCTCCATGAGCATTTCCTTACTGCCTTTTTATTATGCTGAGCTGCAATTTAACTTTTTCTTAGGAAGCTGAACAACAATAGTCGTGATTTCTTTATCACCATCAGAAAACGATTGAACCGCCAAACTCATATTTTGTCCGCATGCTGACGATATAAAAGAGAGGGATGAAGCCAGGCCGAATCAACTGCTTCCCTGGCTCTAATAGGTACCTGGTTAAAAACGAATTCGACTGCAGTGGAGGAAGCATATCAAGTGGATCCCCAAACTATCATGGATGATTTGCATCGAGAGGGCATCGTTTATTCTTCACTGGAAGAAGAAGTGCGGCGGCTAGAGGAGCTGTACGATCTCGGGATTTTGGACACCGAGCCTGAAGAGCGTTTTGACCGCATCACCAAACTGGTGGGCGGTATTTTTCGCGTGCCCGTTTGTCTCATTACGCTGGTGACGGAAAAAGAGCAGTGGTTGAAATCCTGCTTCGGCGTGGAGGGAGAGCTGCTGGATCTGCGACGAACGGAAAGAGAAGCTTCCTTCTGCCAGCATGTGGTCGCTTCGCGGAACATGCTGATCGTCGAGGATACGGCAAAGGACCCGTTATTCCGGGGCAACCGGCTGGTGCTCGACCATGGTATTGGCTTCTATGCGGGCGCACCGCTGGAGACAAAGGCCGGGAACATCTTGGGCAGTCTCTGCTTGATTGACACGGCGCCTCGCCGCTTCTCCGAAGAGGAAGCCGAGTTACTGCAGCAGTTCAGCGGCTGGATCATGACGGAATTGGAGCTGCGCCGGGAACTGCGGCAGAAAATGATCCAGGAACGGCATCTGAAGGAACTGATCGCCAGCAACGCCTGGCTGATGAAAGCGCTTGAGCACTCTTCGGCAGGAGTTGTGATTACCGACGCAACCGATCCGGATCTCCCTATTATTTATGCGAATCCCGGCTTTACGAAGCTGACGGGGTATGCCCGTGAAGAGATAATCGGACATAACTGCCGATTTCTGCAGGGACCGGGCACGGACGCGGCTGCTCTGGCAAAAGTCCGCAGCGGGATCCGGGAGCAGGCGATGACCCGGGTTGAGCTGCTGAACTACAGGAAGGACGGCACTTCATTCTGGAATGAGCTTCTCATCAATCCGGTCGATAATGAGCAGGGCGACGTGATTCATTTTGTCGGCATTCAGAACGATATCAGTTCGCGGAAAGCGGCCGAGCAAGCGTTGGAGAACGCCTTCTACGAGCAGGATCACCTGCTGCAAAGCCTGCCGGATATCATCTACGCGCTTGATTTACAGGGGCGGCTGCTTAAAATGAACGAACAGCTTTGCCGGCTGACGGAACAAACGATGGCGGAGCTTAAAGGCACGCCGATTCAATCCCTGATGATCAACGAAGATAGGGCATTATTTTCGGAAGCTTTGATAAACGTGCTGCATCACGAAAAAACAGAATTGGAAACGAGCCTCAGCGCCCGGAACGGATTACGGATTCCTTTTCAATGGAGCGTCGTGCTGCTGCGGGACGAGGACGGAAGGCCCGTCGGCTATGCGGGCGTCGGAAAAGATATTTCCGAACGGGTTCAAATGCGTAAGGATATTATGCATGCCGGAAGGCTTCAGGATCAGCTGCTCCCGAAAGAGCTCGACCATCCGGCCTTTCGTATACGAAACCTCTATCAGCCAAGCCAGTTTGTCAGCGGTGATTTCTATTACTATGAATGGGAGGAAACCGAGGGAAAACTGCAGGTCTATCTGATGGATGTGATGGGGCACGGCTTCGCCACGGCGCTGAACTGCTCTGCGCTGCGGCTCATGCTCCAGCAAATGAGCCGCAGCGGACTCAGCCCTGCGCAAAAACTGGCCCGAATGAACCACGAGTGCCTGCAGTTATTTCCGGAGGGCTATTTTACGACAGGATTGTTCGCCGAGATCGACATTGCCGCAAAGACGCTGACCTATGCTTCCGGAGGAATTAATAAACTGATCCTGTACCGGAACGGAAAGCCTGAGCTAAAGAAAGCCCCTGGGGGACTTGTCGGAATTATGAAGCAGATGACCTACGACGACGTCACCCTCCCTTTTGAAGCCGGCGACCGGCTGCTGCTGGTGACCGACGGAATCAGCGACATGATCAAGGATGTTGAAACATGGCAGGACGACGGCATCGATGCGGTCATCGCCAGACTGCAGGGGATAATTCAAACGAATCCCGGTCAAGACGATGCCACGGCCGTCTGTGTGGAGCTTATTCGCCAAGCGGGTGCGGACGGATCGGAGCTTTTGGACGCTTCAGAAACGCAGCGGTGGGAATGGCTTCTGCCCAGCAAAAATACGTCGGCAGATGAGCTCAGGCCGGAATTGCAGGCATTGTTCCAATCTTTACGTCTGCCCAAACCAAATCAATTGCTGTTTGCCGTGAATGAAGCGGTAATCAACGCCGCGGAGGCGACGATACGGAAATTTGGCGAAAACGAAGAGGCGCCGCCCGTTCAGGTCACGGTTCAGGCTGAAGCCGGGCGGATCATCGTCGATATCGCGAATGAGGCCGATCCGATTGACCCGTTATATTTCACCCGCAGCGTGGACGAGCTTGAAACGATGCTGTGGGACGATTGCGGCCGAGGTATTTTATTAATGCGTAAAATGACGGACGAGATGTCCTGCCGGGTGAACGGAACCGGGAGGAATATAATGACACTCATCACATACAGAGAGAAGGCGCAGCACGGATGACAAAGCCAAACGCGGATCAGAATCCTTTCACAATTACTAACGAGCGGCAGGACGGCATTCAAATTTTCCGGCTTACGGGAACGATCGGGTACGGCAACGTGCAGCAGGCGAAGACAGTCCTTCGCGAGCAGCAGATAAAGGCGCGTTATTATGTGTTCGATCTGTTGGAGCTGGCGTGGATTGACAGCACGGGACTCGGTATGCTGATCAGCTTCGCCAAGGAGGTCAGAACCGATCGACCCAATGTCGCCATCGCCGTGGGCGGGGAGCTGAGAGAATTATTCGAGATGGCCAAGCTGGATATGGTATTTCCGTTATATTCGGCAGCAGCCGAGGCGGTAAACGGCGCCAACACGGATGAAGGAGACCGGCCGCTTCCGCTCGATAAATACTAGAATAATATAGACAGAAATGGGGAAGCAGCATGAAATTCAAATCGATTGCCGTCAAAATCATACTTGTATTCAGCGTTATTCTTACCTTGTTTGCGCTGATTATTAATTTTTATACCGGAGAGAATGTGCGGAGTAAACTGGTACTCGCTTCTCATCAGAAATTAAAAGCCGACATGGAAATGGCCAAAATGATTATCAATGCCGAATATCCCGGCGAATGGTCGGTCAAGGACGGCAAACTGTTAAAAGGCGATATGGCCTTCAATGACAGCTTTGACCTCGTTGATGCGATAGGCAAATCAACAGGGGATACCGTCACCCTGTTCCTCGGCGATACGCGAATCGCAACGAATGTTCAGAAGGATGGAAAGCGCGCGGTAGGAACGAAGATTTCGGAGAAGGTCGGCACCTCCGTACTGAAACAAGGCCAACCCTATCTGGGTGAAGCGGACGTCATCGGCACGAAAAACCAGGCGCTCTACGAACCGATAAAGGACGCTTCGGGAAGCATAATCGGAATCCTGTATGTCGGCGTTCCGAATACGCCGTTCGACCGGCTGGCGAACAGCTTTCGTCTCGAGATTCTAGCGATCAGCGCAATCGTTCTGCTGCTCGCAATCGTCGCTTCCTACCTGCTAAGCCGTCCGATCGTGACAGCGATCCGCAAGCTGTCCGTGGTGGCGCAGCGGATTGCCGACAAGGATCTGACGCATAAAGCGGAAATCTCCTCATCCGATGAAACGGGGAGACTGGCTCAATCCTTTGAGACGATGCGGGGCAACCTGGCTGTAATGCTGAAAGATCTGGGCGATATTTCCGTCAATCTGAAGGAAAACAGCTCCTACCTGTCCGAAGCGGCTTCACAGACGGATCATGTTTCACATGAAGTAGCCAAGGCAATCCAGCTTGTGGCCGAAGGCACCGTGGAGCAGACGTCCCACTCGCAAGCGATTCACGAGAAAATGCAGGGCACCTTATTGAAAGTGCAGGAAGGCAGACAGCAGATGGGTCAAACCTATCGCAACGCGGTTCTGTCCGCTGAAATCGCCGATGAAGGAAATCAGGCGATCGAAGAAGCTATCCAGCATCTTTCGACTTTTACCAAAACCGTTAAATTTGCGACCGATGCGATCCAAAAGCTGGGGCTGCGTTCAGAAGAGATCGGCGGCATCATTCAAGCGATCTCGGATATTGCCAGCCAGACCAATCTGCTGGCGCTTAACGCCGCCATCGAGGCGGCGCGCGCCGGGGAAAGCGGACGCGGGTTCTCCGTCGTTGCGACGGAGGTGCGCAAGCTGGCTGAGCAGTCCCAGATCGAAGCGGAGCGGATCACGAACCTGGTCAAGGACATTCAATCCGAAACCTCGGTTACGGTAAGAACGATGGAAAGCAATCTGTCTGCCGTTAATGAGCAGGTGCGAATCATTACCAAAGGCGGGGAAGCGCTGAAGCTGATCGTGGACAAAACAGGTGAAACGAAACAGAATGCGGCTTCTTTGCAGGAGCTGTTCTCTGAGCTGGTCGATAATTCGGAGGACGTGATGCAGTCCATCCAAGTGATCCGCCAATTTGCTGAAAATTCGGCCGCCGTCGCGGAAGAAGTCGCTGCCTCCGCGCAGCAGCAGTCGGCAACCGTGAACGAAATCTCCTCCGCTTCGCGCGGGGTTGACTTTATGGCCAATAACTTGAACCGTAAAGTAAAGGAATTCACAATTTCATAAGCCGTAGGATCGAACTGTCGTGACATCGGTGATGAGGGCGTTGATAATAATATGGCAGCTGGAACCAACAAGTTCCGGGCTGCCATTTTTTGCTGTTCGAATACTCCCGGGAAGCTGTCCGCCGACAGCGTCAGCGACATATCCGCCCACAGCAGCGAGATGGCCATATCGATAAAAGGCGCGCACGCGATCAGACTGAGTCGGTTCAACTCCGCCATGAACAGGCTGCCAGTAGACCCAATACAAAAAAAGGAAAACATCTCGTTAAAACAGAAATTATGATTCATATAGGGAAAAAGATGTTAGGAGTGCAAGAACAATAAGTCGTTTTTCAGTGTAGCCTGTTATTAGTTAACTCGGAGACGAAGTCCGTTCGTTCATTCATGGGGGGAATAGTGAAGATGAATTCTATAGCGAGACGCTTAACTTACAATGAAACCGAACTGTACTGGAAGAATTATCAGAAATTTTTTCCTGAAGAACTGCGGTTAAATGAGAATCAATTACCGAGTGAAGAATGGTGGGATTGGAACGATTATCGTGTTCATCTCGATCGGATGTCTGTTCCTGATTCAAAAATTAAAGTTATTTTAATTCACGGTGCAGGTGGAAACGGTAGGCTATTGGCACCCTATGCACGAATGCTACAAATAAATGGGTATGATGTTGTATCCCCTGACCTTCCTCCTTATGGTCTAACTTACACGGATTCACTAAATTCATTAGATTACCTGCTTTGGGTTGAATTACTTACAAAGTTGATCGAGCAGGAAATAAAGCGAGACGGTAAACCGATTGTTTTGTTAGGAGCAAGTATTGGTGGCATGCTTGCTTATCATGCGGCGGCCATGAGTACGCATGTTAGGGGATTGGTAGTCACAACGTTTGTAGATACAAGTAATTCAAAAGTTCGAGATCAAGTTGCCCCAAATAAGTTAATTAGTCGTTTGGGTAAATTCACAATGGATGTTTTCCCTTTTATCTTAGATCAATTTCGAATTTCTGTTTCGAAAGTATCTAGGATGGAGTTAATTACGAATAACTCTGAATTGACCCAACTGATCATAAAGGACCCGCTTGCGGCAGACACAAAAGTCACATTACGACTCCTTAGAACTTTTATGAATATGAAACCATTGATTCAACCTGAAAGTTTCGACATTTGCCCTGTATTACTGGTTCACCCTGAAGCAGATCCAATGACGCCGTTTGCTTTAAGTGAACCGTTTTATAACAGATTAAAAGCGAAGAAAGAATGCGTGATCTTAGAAGGATCTGGCCATTTCCCGATAGAACAACCCGGGTTGGACCAGATGAAAACCGCCGTTCTTTCTTTTTTAAGCGAGATTGAAAATGAAAATTGCAAACTATAATGCAATGCTAAATACCTTTACGATAGATGGGATCGTTGTGCTATCGGCGAACTATAGTTCGATGACGACTCGACACAGCCGGCCATAGATCGGTTGCTGCCGTTACTATTGAAGCAAAGGGGAGTGCTGGACGGATGCTTCTCGGTAAATTAAATACAGTTAGATCAAAATCTGAGCATACGCTTACCATTCAGCAAAAATTACGGAATTTGCTATTGGTCATCTTAGCAGGGGCTGTTCTCGGTTTTTTGGCCAAATATACGGATGGTTCGCCTATCGGGAATATTGGTTCAAAGTTCGGTGTATGGATTTTTGCCACTGCCATAATTGCAATTTGGAGTCGTTCGCCTTACGCAGCAGCCTCTCATGTCTTTGCCTTTTTGGTGGCCATGTTGACCGTCTATTATTACTACTCCACGGTTCTTTTTGGCTTTTTCCCGCGGCACTATGCAATAGCTTGGGGCACGATTGCCTTAGCGTCGCCTATAGGAGGGTATATGGTATGGTTTGCCAGAGGTAACGGCTGGGTTGCTGCCCTTTGTGCCGCACTCCCGATTTCTCTAATGCTTACAGAGGGCGTTGTTTTTGATTATTCTCTTTCTCCTGGGGCGCGTTACATCTATTTCCATATATCGGACTGGTTCAATGTCGTGTCATCCGGTCTTCTCATCATGTCTGTAACACGTGCGAAAAATCAACTGCTGAGGATTCTCGTCATAACGATTGCGATGTACTTCCTTTTAGAGAAGATAGGTATCTATTATTACATTTCAATCTAATTGTCTAGCGCCAATCCAACGGCAGCCGCTCAAGACAGTCAGAACAATAAATTTACATAGGAGTTAATGGCAAATGACAGAGAACAGGTATAAAGATTGGCCAACCGAGGAACATGCCAGATGGATCAAAATGGGGCATTTCTTTGGGAAGACATTGATGGAAGAAGTTAAGGGATATGCAAGAGAGCGGATAAATCCCACTTCTTCTTTAGAGGAAAAACGTGCAGCTGAGAAAGCGATTAGCGATACTCTTTATGGTTTTATGATGTTGCTTGATGGCGTTATTGACAGCAGTATTGATCAGGATCATGGGGTTGAATTTGCATTAGTGGCTAGAGTATTTGATCAGAATACAAGGGAATATCTGAAGGAAATCGAATTGGCTCCGGGTGGCGACGGCTTATGTATGGGCATTCATATGTGGGAAGATGGGGAATTTGATTAATCAACAGAAGAGTGAGTTCAGCGAGGGAGCAGTTTGCCGCCACGGCAGCTGCTCCTTCTACTAAGCTCGCGCCCTTCGTCATGCTTCAACTGTCATATCACATGAGGAGGAAGGATATGAACGCCAAATTAGGGTTTGAAGAGTCGGATCGTTTGCTAATTATAAATGCTGATGATTGTGGATTGACAGAGGGGACCAATGAGGCAATTCTGGCATTATTGCAGCAAGGTGCCATTACTTCAACGTCCATCATGATTCCCTGCCCAGCAGCTAGAGAGGGTTTAGACAGGGGAGTGCTTCATACGGTCAAGCAGGCCGGAATTCATCTCACGTTATCAAGCGCGGAGAATCAAGGATATAAACCCGTGTATCAGGAGGATACGCTGCACAGCCTCGTTAATGCTGATCATGCGTTCTTCACAGATATCGCCTACATAGAGTCCCATGCGGATCCCGATGAGGTTAGGCTTGAATTACATGCACAGATTGAATATGCCATCTCTAGAGGAATCGATCCGACCCATCTTGACAGTCATGCAGGGAGTATCATGGGACTGCACACCGGACGTGACTTCTTAGAAGTTGCACTGGATCTGTGTCAGGCATTTCAGCTTCCCTTTAATTTGCCGAGAAGGATATTGCTGCAACCGTTTATCAACCAACAGCAAAGGGAGCGATTTGCGGAAGTCATTTCGTCAGCGGAGCAACGCGGCATTGTACTCATTGATGATATGATTTCGCTTCCTTATTGTCTGAGCTCGCATGCAGAGTACGACACAGTGAAGGCGGAGTTGGTAACGATGATTCAGAATCTCAAGCCTGGCATCACGCAATTAACCGTTCATCCCTCCATAATGACAGAAGAGTTGAAACGATTAACCCCCTGTTATCTGGAGCGTGAAATTGAATTTCGCTTACTCGGTGACTTCGATATTAGGCAGTTGTTCAAACAGGAAGACATTAAACTCGTCTCATGGAAGGACGTTCGTGACGTACAACGTTCCGCTTAACACGGGTTTATGCACGTTGTTTCCGCACAGGCCGATGACGGAGATAGAAGATCAGGATGGCGAGCAGGATAATAGTAACGCCAACAAGAACGATTAGTGGTTCCATAAGGTGACCTCCGATAGCCATGATTTGAATCGTACCAACCATCTAGAACCCTTTCATCACCATCAAATAAAGAATGACCAGCGGCAACAAAGTAGCGGCAACGCCGAATATTGCCCATTGGCGGGAAGCGCGTCGATATTCCACAGAGATCACGCCCGCCACTACACTATCCGCACTGAATCGGATCATCCTGAGCTGCAGCGGAATGAGTATGGCGAGCCAGATCACACCGGTAATCGCAAATAAGAGAAGGGACATCGTTAGCCAGTTTAATCCGAGCAGCGAGATACCGGAATGTCCAGCCATTGCAGCCCCCGAGAGAATGATGAGGATCAGGCCGGGGAGGGTAAAAGCATAATCGGCGATCATCACATTCTTGACTGCTTGATGAATGATGGACGGATTGTTGGTCAGGTCGGCCCGAACTTTCCAGAAGGCAGCGGTGATGATATTCCCAACCATCAACAAAACCCCGATCAGATGCAGCGTTAACCACCCATTCATGACTCCTCACCCTTTCTCCGTGCGCTGCTTGCCAGCCTCTCACGAATAAACGCCGTTAAATCTTCGGCTTGAAAAACCGCCTTTGCCTGTGGGATGCCGGAGCGAATTCTTAATCCGAATGTCATCAGCGTGAACATGTCGCCTGTCTTCTCGGCATCAACCGTTTCAGCAATGACGCCGTGCTTCTGGCCTGCTTCAATCCACATCTTGGATAAATAGGCTGACCGGTCGTAGTAATCTGTCAGTGCTTCTGCGACCAAGGGGTCTTCTTCTTTTCCAAGCAAGTACAGCAGCACTTTGTTCGTAATGTCATGCGGATTTTCGTAAGCAAGGATGCTTTTCTCGATTTCCTGCATCGGATCCTCGAAATTGCGGCGGCCCTGCTCAACCTCTTTCATAAAACTTCCGTTCGTTTCCTCTAGACGTTCCTGCAGCACCCAGATAAAAATTTCGTTTTTACTCTTCACATAGTGAAAAATCGAGCCCTTGGACATACCGGACCTGCTCATAATGTCCTGCATCGTGATGGAATGGCAGCCTTTCTCCGATATTAATTCCTTGGTCGTGTCCATCAGCCGTCTAATCGTCTGCTGCCTGCGATCCTCTTGCTTCAACAGGTATCCCTCCTTTGGCCTGACAATAAATGTATACCTAGAGTATAAAAACAGACCGTCGGTTTGTAAATGGGCAATTTGAAAAATATAAATAGGAATGGCGGTTGAGGCAATATCCGATTGACTATGACACTAATGGTAGGGACTATAATGCAATTATCGAAATGGAAACGAGGGTGAAGAACATGCAGCAACGAAGCATTATCGTGTTAGGCATTTCCGGAAGTCTGCGTACTGAATCTATAAATACACGATTGCTTTCTTCTATCGGAGGCATGATGCCCACCGGTATGGAGCTTCGGATGTATCAAGGACTCGCGTCTTTGCCGCATTTCAGTCCAGACTTAGATGGTGACGAAGCTCAAGTGGACAAGGCTGTGCGAGAATGGAGGGAGGAATTGAGAGCGGCGGATGCGTGCGTGATTTGTACGCCGGAATATGCGCGAGGAGTACCGGGCTCATTGAAGAACGCCTTGGACTGGGTCGTATCCTCCGGTGAATTCGTGAGCATGCCCACGGCTGTCGTAAGTGCTTCTCCGCATCCTGATGGCGGCTCTACAGCGCTGCATTCACTAACCATGACGCTGAAGATGATGAGCGCGGCTATCCCGGAAGAAGCAGCGATGGCGGTTCCGTTCGCGAGCAGGATCATGGGAGACGATGGCAGCGTGACAGACGCCAACACCGAGTCATCGCTGCGCCAACTGGTACGGTCACTTTTGCATACCATCCCTAATTAGGCGTTCGGTTGTCGAATTAAGGGGTAACGATTGCCGATTAACGATTGCTCAATAATTACACGACAGCCGCCGGACCCGGATGTTTGGCTGTTCTCGCGGCGTTATCAGGCAGGACGAATAATAAGAATGCGATGGCAGCTGACCCCAAAATCAGCTGCCTTTCTTATTTAGCTAAGGGTGGTGTGGAAAAACAATCCACAATTGGTTCTTGCGTGTATCCTGCATATCTGTTATATATGTAATATAACAAAAGACATGAAAGGTGGGTGGATCGATATGGAACGGTTGCGACATGTCAGCATCACATATGGTTAATTGCCACCTCGCTTACAGAAGACGCGCAGCTGCCATAAGGAGAGATATTCATGTTCATAGAGCTTGATCTGCAATCGGAAACCCCGATTTACGCGCAACTGGTGGACCAAATCGTCGAAGGGATCGCCTCGGGAGCTTTGCGGCCGGGGGACCCGCTTCCTTCGGTACGGAGCTTGGCGGAGGACTTAGGGATCAATCTCCACACCGTCAACAAATCGTACAATTTGCTCAAGCAGGAGGGCCTTCTTCTCGTGCACCGGAAGAAGGGCGTTATTGTTCAGCCGGACGGGATGCCTGGCATGACGGAGGCGTTCGAGGAGAAGCTGCGGCAGCAGCTGCGGTCTCTTGCGGCGGCAGCCGCGGTACGAGGCATGTCGGAAGAGGCGTTCGCGCAGGAGAGCAGGGCGGTGTACCGGGATATCATTATGAATCGGGGAGGGGAGCAACGTTGACACAAGCAGCGATAATCTTAATGTCTACCAGCTATTTGATACTTGCGCTGATGCTCATCTTACATGTCTACATCGGCTTACGGACCCTGTTGCTGGGTATCGCGCTGCCGGCGGAGGCTGAGCAAGACGCGGCTGTCCGAGGCATTCGCCGTAATTACGCGGCGCTCACCAGCAGTCTTGCTGTCGTTGTCGGAGGAGCTTGCTTCTTCTGGATGCGCCAGCAACCGGAGCGGGGGTTTCTGTGCTGGGCGACGGCCATCCTGCTGCTCGTGATGGGGTCAGGCTTCGCCATTCGGATCGGCCGGATGTCCGCGCAACGCTTGAAGGCAGCTAGGGGGTGGCAGGTTGCCGTGCCGACGAAACGCGCAGCGAGCATCACAATCGGCCGGACGCAAGGCTCGGTGCTAAGCGCTTGGTGGTATTCAGCGCATGCCGCCGTGATGGCGCTATGCATCTTCGCTGCCATTGCGAGGTGGGACGCGATTCCGCAAGGATTCGCGACGTTCCTGGGCGATCATTACGCTTCCAAATCCGTGTGGACCGTATTCGCGATGAACATCGTGCAAGCGATGACGATCGCGCTATTCGTCTTCATTCATCTGATGATCGGCCGCGCCAGGATGTCCGTGGATCCCCTGGATCGGGAAGGCTCCTTGCACAAACAGTTGAAGCGCAAGCGAATCTATTCGATTCTGGCTTTGGGCGCCTCGCTCCTGATCATTGGATTCCATGGGGTGATTCAAGCCATAACGTTGTACGGCTGGGAGGAGAATCTGCTCTTCTACTCCGGTCTCTCGCTCTGGTTGGCGCTCTTCTTGGGGATGGTTGGCGTCATGCTTTACCAGCGAATCAAAGGACTTGATCAGTTTCGGGACATTCCGTCACAGGAGGACAGGCACTGGAAGTGGCTCGGCAGTATTTACGTGAACCCGGAAGACCCGGCGCTGATCGTTCCGGATCGTCACGGATTCGCATGGACGATCAATATGGCGAATCCGCGCAGCAAAGTGATTATCGCCGCAGCGATAGCTGTTCTCGTGATGGTCAATGTGATCTATATCAATTTTGTATAAATAAAGCGATAGTCGAAAGGAAGCGTTCGAATGAGGAAACGTCGATGGATAATTGGAGCCGCGCTATCTTCGTATCTGCTGCTAACCTCCTGCGCCGACAACATAGCAATGGCAGAGACGCAGAACGCAGCAGCGGCGCTGATTACATCTAAGGTGACCGCACCAAGTTCTGTACCGTTAAACGTGTCAACGGCGGCAATGGACGCGACTTCGAACGAGACTACGATCGCCTACGAAGCAACCCGGAATAATGCGAAGGAGAAGGCGGATCTCCTCACGAGAACGTACGGCACGAACAGCGTGCAGTACGCCATTATCGATCATGGACGCATCGTCGTATCCGGTCAATCCGGCAAGAATGATGAGCAGGGGAAGAGGCCGCTCACGAAAGACACGATGTACGGGATCGGCTCGACGAGTAAAATGTTTACCGCGGTTGCCGTCATGCAGCTGGTCGACCAAGGGAAAGTCGATCTCGATACGCCGGTCGTCCGGTATATTCCCGAGTTTACGATGAAGGATGAACGCTACAAGCAGATTACGCCGCGCATGCTGCTGAATCATTCTTCCGGTCTGAACGGATCGTCGTTTACGGACGCCTTTTTATTCGAAGATAACGATACGTATGCCCACGATACCCTGCTGAAGCAGCTGGCTGGGCAGACGTTGAAGGCGGACCCGGGCGCTTACTCGGTGTACTGCAATGACGGATTTACGCTGGCCGAGATTCTGGTCGAGCGAGTCAGCGGCATGGATTTCACCTCCTATATCCATCGCTATATAACGAAACCTCTGGGGATGGCCAATACGAAGACGCCGCTGGATTCTCCGAACAGAGCAAAGATGGCGGGACTCTATTATCCGACCTACGCCGGACAGCTGCCCAACGAGACGGGCAACGTGATCGGGGCGGGAGGCATCTATTCCACGGCGGAAGATTTGGCTCGATTCTCGCAAATTTTCACGGGGGAAGCGGGAGACGTCTTGTCCGGCCAATCGGCTGCGGCTATGGCGCAAGACGAGTACAAGACGCCGTTGTGGCCTGGCGATGCGGATAGCTCATTCGAATACGGTCTCGGCTGGGACAGCGTCGATCTTTATCCCTTCGGCGAATATGGGATGAAGGCGCTGACCAAAGGCGGGGACACGCTGCTCTATCACGCGTCGCTCGTTGTGCTTCCCGAGCAGGGCATGGCAGCAGCTGTCGTCTCTTCCGGCGGGCAGAGCACGTTCAATCAGCTTCTAGCGAATGAAATCCTGCTTCAGGCGCTGAAGGAGAAAGGGACAATCGCCGAATTCAAGCCTGAGAAGTCGTACGGCGCGCCGGTTAAGGCCGATATGCCGAAGTCCGTGCTGCAATATTCGGGCATCTATGGCGCTTCCGGTACAACGGTCAACATCGAGATTAGCGAAGGCGGCGACATGTCCATCACTTCCGAGCAGTCGCCCGGTATCCCAGCTCAAGTCTACAAGTATTCGGCGGATGGCACGTTCCGGAGCGCGGATGGGAACGCGATGCTCAGCTTCGTGACGGAGGAGAATGGTCGTACTTACGTATGGGTTCGCCGATACGCTTCGTTGCCGGGTATTGGGCAGACGGCTGTATCCGAGTACAACGCCGAGAAGCTTACGCCCCAAGACCTTCCGACTAAGACAAGAGAAGCGTGGATGAAGCGCGACGGCAAGAAGTATTATCTGCTGAATGAGAAGTATACGTCGCGCACGTATATGGTGCTGCCGCCCATCCAATTGAAGGTATCGAGACAATTGCCGGGGTACGTGCTGGATAAGCGAATAACCGGCCCGAATACGGCCGTCTCCGAATTGCAAATTCCAGGAATGAGCGGGCGAGATCTCTCTGGTCTAACGTTCTATACGCATGACGGCGTTGAATACTTGAATCAAGGTGGACTCGTCTTAGTGAACGAGGATGCCGTGAAACCCATCTACGTTGCCAAGAAGTCAATCGTTACGATTCCGCCGAGCGGCTACGCCCGTTGGTTTACGATAAGCGACAAGGATGGGGGCAAGACCGTCAAGGTGAGTATGTCCTCGAACGCCTCCTTCGCTGTATATGATGCGAAGGGAGCATGCCTGTACTTCAGTGTCATCGGAGGAGGCAAGGACAAGGTCGCGCTGCCCGCGGGAGGAACCATCGTTTTCGCCGGAGATGCGGGCGCGAAGTTCGAGATTGCCGCGCAGTAACGTCCTGTAAGAAACGGTCACCTATTTTCAATAGCCTAGGCTCTGTGTTATGGCGATTCGAGAAAGGGGCACAAATATGCGTATGAAGCAACGCCGAATAATCTTGATTATGCGTACGGAACAGCCACTCAGATTGGACTGATAGATCAGAAGATGGCGATTTTTTTAGAGTAGAAGCAACGGCAACTGCAGCAAAGAATGAATTCATAAGGAGATAACGATGACCAAAAATAAATTACTACGAATGGACAACGTCCTTATCGTCGTTGACGACCTCGAAGCCGTGAAAGCCTTCTTTCTCCAACTCGGATTCGAGTTGGAGGGCGAAACGACCGTCGAGGGGTCTTCCGTAGATCGTCTCATTGGCCTTCAGAACGTCCGTGCTACCCTCGTGTTTATGCGCACTCCGGACGGCCATGGACGGATCGAGCTGGACAAGTTCCACACGCCGGATGCGATCCGAACGGGGCACGAGAAAGCGTCGGTGAACGAACTCGGGATCCGCCGCATCATGTTCGCCGTCGATGACATCGATGACGTGGTCGCGCGCCTGCTTGCCCATGGCGCCGAACTGATCGGCGAAGTGGTGCAATACGGGGACACGAATCGACTCGCCTACATTCGCGGTCCGGAAGGCATCATCGTCGGATTGAGCGAGCAGCTCAAGCAATAAATCGGTAGCGATTACGCCATCTGGGAATGATAGCTTAATCAACCACAAGCGAGGCTGCCGGTCGAATCGGCAGCCTTTAATCATTGAACGAGCCGATATAACGATTACAAGCGGTGTCCGCAAAAAATTCTTCGGCCAGCGTTTCCCCATAATGCACGGCCCTTTTTCCGAAATATAAGAGATCGCTGCTCTGCAGTGGACTTCCGAAGGTATGCATATTGAAGGTAGCATTGAAGCGATTGAGGGCCGGACTCGCACAGGTTATTGGCCTTATTTTTCGCAACTATATTGACAGTCGATATATCGCGAGTTAATATATCGACATACGATATAGTTGTGATGAAAGAAGGTGACCCGTTGGAGAACATGAGGGATATGCTGCCCTTGACCGAGGCATTTTACTATATTCTGGTCTCGCTATATGCTTCCCCCGCGCATGGATACGGCATGATGCAGGATGTGGAGAGGATGAGCGGAGGCCGGGTCAAAATCGGAGCGGGGACCTTGTACACGGCGCTTAACAATTTGTTGAAAAAAGGGCTAATCGTCCCCTCGGACGAAGTCGAAGCGGATTCGCGCCGCAAAACCTATGCGATTACCACGCTTGGCAAGCAAGTCGTGATGGCGGAGATGGAGCGAATGGAAGAACTGCTGCGCAACGGCCGGAGGGTCACGCAACTTTAGGAAGGGATGATGCACATGAGAGAAGTCGTTGGGAATGCCAAACCGATATACAAAAACCGATTCTCCTTCGTTTGGGACTATAGGCGGGATGAAACGTGGTTGACCAACCTGTCGACGCGGGGGCTGCATCTGAACCGTCCGGGATTTATGCGTTACCGCTTCGAGTACGAGCCGAGTGTCCGATACGAATATCGGATGGATTATCAAGATGCGATGAACGCCAAGCAGCTGGAAGAATATTGCGATCTGTATGCCGATGCCGGCTGGGAGTATGTCGGCACTTGCGTCAATTGGCGGTACTTTCGAAGACCCCATCTAGAGGGGGAGACGATCGAGCTGTACAGCGACAAGGAATCGATTCGATCGTTCTACCGGAAACTCCAGAAGACGCTTGGCGTCTTAGCATTGGCGAACGTGGCGATATTGCTGGTGAATTCCTCCAACTGGCTCGGCGGCTGGTCGGGGGAGGGGTGGATTGCAACTTTCATCGGCGCAGTGATCCTATTTCAGTTGCTCTGCACGCTGCTGCTCGGTTATGGGGTGCTGAGATTTCAGAGGCTGATTCAACATCATACCGATTGACTCGGCAGCGATATGGCCGCATCGGCGTTGCCATCTTTCAATCGAGCGTAAGGACGATTTTGTCCGGTATCAGCACGTGATTATCATGGTCCGCTGAGAAGGTGACCACTACTGCTCTTTTGATCCCATTGTTCATCCAGATCGAGGATCGTTAAAGCGTGTTTGGATATTGCTTGTCGGGTCAGGGTTGAATACAATTTTCATGATGTTTTGAATGCGGGAGTCTGTGCCTGTCTTCAGTGTAACGTTGTATGTACCCAAATCCGGCACGTTAACGTCAACAACCGTTGTTCTTGTTGCATCATCGTACGGTTGACTTGTGAAAACGATATTGTTCTGGGTACGCAGCGTCCTCACATGATCGTATCCCCCGCCTTTATCCATCTGTTCGCCAATGGTTTCATCCATAAGGTACTCATAGGGGATCAGATTGGAAATGCCGAGGAATGTTCGTACGAGAGGATCTCCCCAAGGAACGCTGTGTCCTTCATTAAAGCTGTTGACCTGTTCCTCCGTCCAAAAAGTAATGTCTCCTTTATGATAGCTGGGGATCTCAGTTGTCTTCTTATCGAGAAGCTTGGGGGCCAATTCGTATAGGGTAATCGCTTGTGATAAGCGATCTGAAGACGCGGTATGGATTGTCGTGGTGTTATTTGGTTGGGAGGCTTCTGGTACTTCTGGTACATGGGGTGTTGCTTTGGTTTCGTTAGGTGGAGTTACGCGCTCCATCGAAGTAGGTTGAGATGCAAGACTCTCCCTCTGGTTAGTAATGTCTTGCTCATTCGTACAACCAGTTAGGCCGATCAATAGGGCCGCGGCAGCAATGAATATTCTGCTTTTCAAGTAACGACTCTCCATTTCGCACATTTTACTTATTCAACGTGTTCATTTCCAGAAATGTTACGAGGCATGGATGAAATTTCAGTTTGACTCCCATCGCTTCAGATGTTAGCATGGCAGTAACCAATAACAGAATACGACGTTTTCTAGGGTTCCGCGGCCGAAAGGCTGGTCTGGTCCGAGAGAGAACGCACAGCCTTCTGGCTGTGACACGGAGGGATAAAAGCCCGGGAGATAAACTGCGATATGCGGTTTATTTCCCAGGCTTTTTCTGTTTCTTATGTTCATTGGGCATCACGAAACCAAAAATGTGGAGGAGGCATATGTCATGACATGGATTTCTGTAATGATCGCCGCATTATTCGAGGTGGGCTGGGTTGTTGGACTTAAGCACGCAAGCACCATTTGGGAATGGATCGGCACCGCAATTGCGATTTACATTAGCTTTTATTTGATGATAAGGGCGGCTCGGTCGTTAGCGGTTGGCACGGTTTATGCGGTGTTCGTCGGCTTGGGGACAGCGGGGACCGTTATAGCCGAGATCGTCTTGTTCGACGCCGAGATCAGTCTATCCAAAGTGGCCATGATTAGCTTATTGCTTCTTGGCGTAGTTGGCCTGAAGCTGCTTAGCAAGAACAAAGAGGAGGCGCAGGGCGCATGAACTGGATCTTTCTCATTCTGGCTGGCATCTGCGAAATGGCCGGTGTCCTCCTCATCAATAAATTTAACCAGACTCGCAGCCGGCAATCTCTACTCCAATTGATCGCAGGATTTGGTCTAAGCTTTGGATTTTTATCCTTGGCGATGAGAACGCTCCCGATGGGGACGGCCTATGCGGTATGGACGGGAATCGGTGCTTCGGGGGGCGCAATTTTGGGCATGATTTTCTATAACGAACCACGAAGCTTTCTGCGGATTTTGTGCATAGGGTTGGTACTTGGATCGGCAGTTGGGTTGAAGCTTATTAGTTAATTGGACCATAGCTTGACTATCGCCTTCATGTTGTCCTTGAGCTCAACGGGCGTTTTTCATTGAAGCGCTCCTTCGATATCGTCGAAATTCCGCAACAGACGTTGCTTCAGCCCCTCTTCGTCGGTTTTTAGCTCACGCATGATCGGTATGCTGTTGTCGGCATTGGGGTTGTATTTCAAGCCCCAGTGCATGATGGCAAATACGACCGGGTACAAATCAAGGGCTTTGGCTGTGGGCCGGTACATCGTTTGTGCGCGGTTCGTCGCTCCTTCTATTTTGACGAGCAGACCCGTTTCAACGAGCGATTGGAGCCGAGCGCTCAAAATATTGGTTGAAATTCGCTCGCGCGAAGCAAGAAAATCGCGGTAATACCGCTTGTTATGGATGAGGACGTCGCGAAGGATGACAAGGCTCCAAGGATCGCCCCAGATGTCGAGTGCATATACAATTGGACAAACGGTAGAGGTTCGCTTTTTCATGCTTAGATTATACGATTTGTACTTGCATTTCGCAAGTTTGTACTTGCAATTTGCAATTACGAAAACTATACTTAAACTGCTACCAAGACATGCGGAATTTTCCATATTGGAAAGGAGGTCTGACATGAATCATGATTTGCGAGACCTATTCTAATGGTCGTCAGTCTATACCGAACTCAAATGGTGAGGAGGCTTACTTATGAACGGTACGAATTTCAGTCTTGTGGAAGCAGACGCTTTTAGCAATCTGTTGAATACGTCGAAGGACCCCATCCCAGGCAAACTTTTTCTGAAAGACAAGCTGGGGCTCACCGGAATGGAAGTTTCACTGAACCAGCTGCCGGAGGGAGGGGCTGTTCCGTTCTATCACACTCATCGCGAGAATGAGGAATTGTACCTTTTCATTGGCGGTCGCGGTCAGTTTCATGTGGATGGGCAAATTCTTGATGTGCAGGAAGGAACGGCGATACGTGTTTCGCCCGAAGGTGAACGCACGCTTCGGAATACCGGTATCGGCGCTTTGTATTTTATCGTCATTCAAGCGAAAGCAGACAGTCTCCGTCAATGGGGGGCGACGGATGGCGTCATCCTCGATAGACCCGTGACCTGGACAAGTTGAAATCTCGTATCCCGAAGGGCCGGTATAATCGGGCGACGCAGACGAAAGAAGGGGGCTTGCAGTCCCCGGGAGATCGTCTAAATTTCCTGTGTTGTACGGCGCAGCTTGGAGTGCCGATCACGGTAAGGGCACGACAGCGTGTGGCTGGTTGGACAATTTGCCGATGATGGGCATTTTCGATTGCGCTTGCGAATATGCTGCAAGCCAATACGTAGACCGTTCCTGTTCGAGCGGTTCGTAAGCGAACGGTTACGATAACTGCACAAACAGGCTGTCGCGCAGTGCTCGACAGCCCGAGGGTCGGCGCCCGAGCGCCGGCCTTTTTTCGTGTTCCGTTCCCGATGCCGTGACGCAGCCGCACCGCATCAGAGGCTGGCCTCTTGGACCAGTAGCGCGAGAACCGACTCATATCGTGTTATTAATCCGCGTACTGATCTCCTCCGTCTTCGCGGATCTTGTAATGATGTTGGATCGATGCGTTTTCGATATTCTCATACGCCCAATGAGAGGCGGGTACGTCGGCCCAATGCGGACTCGGCATGCCGTAGAGGGGGCTGCGGTTCAGCAGCCGGTTAATTAACGTGACGCTTCGGCATGCGTTAGCGCGGCGATCGGGTTCGAAGCTGCCGTCCACCTTGACGGGCATCAGTCTCGCATGGACCCCCTTTTCACGCGGGAGAGAATCGCGGCGATCTCCGCCCGGCTAATGAGGAGGGAACATTTACTAGGCGGAAGAAGCGCTTCGGTGACCGATAAGGTTTGCCAGCTCTATCGGTATCGTTTATACTGAATAAATCTTCAGTATTGTGGGGCGGGCCGTCGCAGAGCTAGGTTGAGCGGCTATCGCCGGGCGAGGTGGGAACGGATTGAACAAGAAGCAGCAGCAAACCGAGCAAACGAAGAAGCGGATCGCGGACGCGGCGCGCGCGTTATTCGTGCAGAAGGGCTACAAGGCGACGGCTATCGAGGAGATCGTGAAGGCGACCGGATGCAGCGCGGGCAATATCTACTACCACTTCAAGAGCAAGGAAGGGCTGTTCTTGCATCTGATCGAAGAGTGGAACCGGGAGTGGGAGGACAATTGGCTGGCCAAGGAATCGCTCTACCCGACGACGATCGATAAATTGTACGGTATCGCGGAGCATCTGGCCGACGACCAGCTGAATCACCCGCTGACCAAGGCTGTCGACGAGTTTTTCAACAACGCGGAGAAGGCTTCGGACATCGAGGAACGGTTGAACGAGATGGTTCAAGGCTACATCGATTTCAATCGCCAGCTGCTTCAGCGGGGCGTCGACAGCGGTGAATTCAAAGTGAAGAACGTGACCGGACTGGCCATTATTCTGGACGCGCTGATGCTCGGTCTTAATCAACATACGCGCAGAATGGAACGGGAGGAAGCGCTGGCGGCATACCGGCTGGCCATGGATGTGTTCCTGCATGGCATTGCTTAGGCTGATTGGTTTCCGTTCTCAATCCAAAGATTGAGAATGGAGCATTCAAGGCTGATTGGTTTCCGTTCTCAATCCAAAGATTGAGAATGGAGCATTCAAGGCTGATTGGTTTCCGTTCTCAATCCAAAGATTGAGAATGGAGCATTCAGCCAGAGCCACAGCCGGAGCTGTTGTTATGCCCTTTTTTATGCGCACATCTAGAATGAAAATTCAGTATTATGCAATTGGAGGTTCTTAGCATGACATTATTACTCAAAAACCGGGGCGCCGTCCTCATCCTGATGTTTAACTTATTCCTCGTGTTCACGGGCATCGGCCTCGTTATTCCGATTATGCCGAAATTCATGGAGAGCCTGGATATTACCGGCGGGGTCGTCGGTCTGCTGGTGGCCGCCTTCTCGCTGACGCAGCTGCTGGCATCGCCGCTGGCGGGACGCTTGTCGGATTCGTTCGGACGGAAGAAAATGATCGTCTTCGGCATGCTCTTGTTCGCGTTCTCGGAAGGGCTGTTCGGCTATGCCGGCTCGACGACGGTTCTGTTCATCGCGCGGATGCTTGGCGGCATTAGCGCGGCGATGATCATGCCGGCGGTGATGGCCTACGCGGCGGACGTGACGACGACGGAGGAGCGGGCGGCAGGGATGGGCTACGTCAACGCGGCCATCACGACCGGCTTCATTATCGGGCCGGGCATTGGCGGTTATATCGCCGAATTCGGCATTCGCATGCCGTTCTATTTCGCGGCCGCGGCTGGCGTGCTGGCAGCTTGCATCAACTTGTTCATCCTTCCGGAGTCGCGGCCCGCAAGCGTTGCGGCAGCCGCATCCATGGACGCGGCGAAGCCGCGGGCAAGTCTGCTGACGCAGCTGCGCTACGCCTACCGGGAGCCGTATTTCCTCAGCTTGATCATCGTCTTCGTCATGTCGTTCGGTTTGGCGAATTTCGAGACGGTATTCGGCCTGTTCGTGGATCACAAGTTCGGGTTCGAGCCGAAGGATATCGCCTTTATCATTACGTTCGGCTCGATTGCCGGAGCGGTCGTGCAGCTGACGGCGTTCAGCTGGATTTTGAAGCGATTCGGGGAGAGCCGCGTCATCTCGGTCTGTCTGCTCTTCGCCGGTTTGTTCATTCTGCTGACGCTGTTCGTGCATAAGTTCTGGCTGATTTTCGCCGTTACGTTCATCGTTTTCCTGGCGATCGATATTTTGCGTCCGGCGATCGGCACCCAGATGTCTATGGTCGCCGAGGATCAGCAGGGCTACGTCGCTGGCCTGAACTCGGCCTTCACGAGTCTGGGCAATATTATCGGGCCGATCGTCGCGGGATTTTTGTTCGATGTCGATATCAACTTCCCGTACGGGCTCGCCTTCGCCGTCCTGTTCCTGTGCTTCCTCCTCAGTCTGCGCGCTAGCGGGCGCAGCCGGCAGGGGGCAGGTGCCGCGGCACCACAACAATAAGAGAAGACAATGTTACACAGCCGGTCGCTTGCGATCGGCTTTTTTGCGTTTGGCGGTCTGCCGTACCGTGTGAGGGAAAGGATACGCGAAATTATACGAAGGGGTAATTCTCATTTTCGAATTTAGCAGGTATGATGGGTGATGAGACGCGCGGCTCGAATGGTCGTGGCGCTGATTGGCGTACGCTGTTCCCCGGGGCCATGCCAATGATAGAGATCATGATGGCGCAGCTGAGAGGAATCGCCTCTGTGGGAATGGGTTACACGATCTGGTCGTCCCAGGGCGCCCGTTAGCCGGGAATTCGTTCCCAAAAAAAATCCCGGTAAGCACCACTTCCCTAAGCGGCTAAGCTTGTGGTAGGATATGGTTTGTGTAAACGAACGAACGAACGATATTCCTCCTGCAAGAACACCGCTTCAGCAAGTCTCCAACTAATCCGTTTTTCCCAACTTTTCATGTTTGGCGTCACAACCACAAGCAATCCAACAGCATCCTCTTCTATTAATGCCTCCATGAGTATCATCAACCCGCATTATGTTGTGCTTAGCAGGTTTTTGACCGGCAGCTCGATTTCCCTTTCATCCGCGGCTTTCTTTCGGCATGATATTTCGGCGTCCTTTTGTTCCGTGGATCGTCCGTATGTCGCCGCCAGCGTTATGCTTCTCGCGTCACAACCGCCTCGCACCGTTTTTCTGCTCCTTCGCCCGCTAAATCTTCACGAGTTCATCACCTATGACGACACGACGAAGGGAGATTAACGTCGCTGGCCTTATCGACCGCGGCCATCGAAAGGATAGTTGCCGCGCGTAGAGTAAGCTCCCAGCGGGTAGCCCCAGAATTGATTCACTCCCACCAGACCCCACAACCGTGTTGCAATGGAAGATTCCCATAACGTACGGCATGCCGGAGAACGGCCCGGACGATTCGACTCTGCGAAGGAGGTGAACGAACATCTCGGCGCTCTATCGTCACTTGTTTTGCTGCAGCAAAGGATACACGAATGAACTTGCACTATAGGAGGATCAAAATGAGAAAGCAGGTATACTACAGCCTGGGCATGCGATTGATCGCTTTCCTGCTGTCCGTTGCCTTATTAGGCGGCGGATTATTCGCGGGGTGGGGACAGGCGGAAGCCAAAGAGTCGCTGCCGGGCATACCGGACCTTATTGTCCCATCGGACGCGGGGAACGGGAGAGACGGAGCGATGTGGAATCATCTCCACCAAGTCTACGACGACTTGTACCCCGTGGTGGCGGACAATATCCGGGTCACGCCGGACGGTCGATACGTTGGCTTCATCGCGTATCAATATGCGACCGGTCCGGCCGGAGGCGAGCTTCATTCGTCGCTCATGCTCTTCGACCGCGAGAGCGGATCGCTGGTGACCGTCCTGCAGGTGCAGCCGTCGGAAGCCAAAGAGCCGCTTCGCTTCTCGATGTCGGCGGATGCGCGATGGTTCGCCTTCTCGGGCAAGACGCGTCTGATGGAAGATGCGTATCCGCAGGTTTACGTCTATGACCGGAAAGAGAAGGCGCTCACGCTCGTCAGCAAGCAGCCGAGCGGCTTGCCCGCCGACGGCCTGAGCGACAATCCGTCGATCAGCGCAGATGGGCGCTTCATCGCGTATGAATCGGACGCTTCTGATATTGTTGGCGACGATGCCGGCAACATCGACATCATCGTCTACGACCGCGACCGCGATGCGAATGAGCTGATCAGCAGCCCGGCGAATACGGAGGATCCGGACGAAGCCGCATCTGGCAACAGCGAGAAGCCGTCGATCAGCGCGGATGGCCGGTACGTCGCCTTCGAATCGAGCTCGGCCTATCTTGTCGAGGGCGACGATAACGGCAACAACGACGTGTTCGTCTACGACCGGCAGACGAAGCAGGCGAAGCTGATCAGCGCACCTGCGCCGGGCGGCCGGGCGGACCGCGCCAGCGGCGCGCCGTCGATCAGCGCCAATGGCGCGATCGTCGCCTTCGAATCGTATGCCCCGCTGGCGGCGGACGACACGAACGACGAGAAGGATATTTACGTCTACCGGGAATCGAGCCCGGCGGTGCAGCGCGTATCGGTCGACGAGAACGGCGGTCAGAACGCGTTCGAGAGTTACCAGCCGCTGCTCAGCGCGGACGGCAAGTACCTGTCGTTCGAGTCGTGGCCGGAGACGACGGAGTTCGAGCACGCGATGATTGCCGACTTGACCGCAGGTACCGTTCGGAACGTAAGCGTCGCGAACGCCGGCAAGGAGCTGACTGACCCGCTCACGGAGCTTGCCATCAGCGAAGATGGCGCCGTCGCGGCCTTCAATGCCGGCTACCCGGCCAAGGATCCGCAGTCTGGCGAGGAATTCACGATGGTCGGACTGTTCATCGCCGCCAAGACGAGCGGCGACGGGCAGAAGCCGACTTGGCCGAACGGCAGCAAGCTGGAAGCCCAGGACGTGAAGACAGACTCGATCACGCTCGCTTGGACGCCGGCCTCCCATCCGAAGGGAATCAAGGCCTATCGGGTGTATAAGAACGGCGAACGGATCGACGACGTGAACGGCACCGCGCTGACGTACACGGCGACGGGGCTTAGGCCCGCGACGGAGTATGACTTCCGGATCGAGGCGGTCGGCGCGGACGACGTCGCAACGGCGGGCGGCCCTAGCCTTCGGGTATCGACGGCGGCCGATGACCGGACGCTCGACGTCAGCGCGAAGTTCGACCGGCTCTCGCCGAAGCGGCTTCCCGTGCTTGGAGGCAATTTAACGATTGAGGCCAAGGCCAAGACTGGCCGGATGGTCACGGCGAAGATCGCGTATGCCGACTGGCTGGACGAATCGGGGGAGCGGCTGCCCGTGCCGCGCTCGGCCCAGACGACCGTGAATTTGATCGAGAAGGCGCCGGGAACAGGTAGTTATGCGGGCTTCTTCCCGTTGAAGGAGGGCGTCGCCGAGCTGACTTCGGTGACCGCGGTCATGACGGGCGCGGCGGGTGGACCGGTCGAGAAGCCGGTAGCAGGGCTGCCGGTGAAGGTGGCCGGCAACGTGAAGGTCGCATTCGTCAATCCGGGCGAGATCGACCTGAACGGCGCCTATCTCGTGGCGGTCAATCAGGAAGACGGCGGTTCGACGACGGTGACGCTGAAGAACGGCGATCCGATCGTCTTGTCGGGCGTGAGCCCCGGAGACAAGTATAACGTGACGCTCTACGCGAGCGGCGGCAGGGGACTCGGCGAGCTGACCGATCTTCGGATTGCGGCGGGAACGACCACAGAGCTGACCTTGGAGGTATTGCGTTCCGCGCGGTTCCGCTTCAAGGTGACGGATCAGGACAACAAGCCTGTATCCGGCATCGGAATCGAAGTGTGGAACGAGGTAGCTGACGACTATGTGGCCGGCTACACGACCGATGGGGAAGGCTTGACGGCTTGGACCGAGACCGAGAATGTCTCGAAAACATTGACGGCGAAGGTCGACGTAAGCAACTCGAAGTACGAGACGCTGCCGAAATTCCCGTTCACGTTGAAGCCGGGGGATACCGTGATTCCGGTCACCATCGCCCGCTCGCCGGAAGGGAAGCTGCAGGGCAAGGTGCTGACCGCTGCTGGCGCGCCGGTATTCAACGCGCTCGTCACGGCGACTCAGATTTATAAAGGCGAGCCTGTCGTGCAGAAGGTCTTTACCGACATGAACGGCTCTTATGAATTCACGCTCTACGCCGGCGAAGTCGCCATTCAGGCGGCGCAGTCCTCCTATCATTATAATTCGGAAGCAGGCCTGAAGGCCGTCGTGGAGAAGGATAAGGCCACGACGCTGAATATTCCGGTCCGCATGGCCGAGTCCGGGATGGTCACGTTCAACGTTTATGTCAAGACGGTGGGCGGACAATGGCAAGGCCCGGTCGATATGGAGCAAATGCGCTTCCGCACAGATCTTCGCACCAAGTTCGGAGGCCGCTCGAGTTATTATCAGAACGCGGTCCAGCTTCAGGGACAACCCGGCGAAGAGGTCCAGGCATGCGTATCGGGCGTGCTGAGCGGACCGTTCGAAGCGTGCAAAACGATTGTCCTGGATGACAAGGCCAGCGGTACGGTCGAGCTGCGCATCGAGGAGAACGGCGGCGTGCTCACCGGTACGGTCGACGCGGACGGCAGCGCGCGAATTAACGCGAATCTGTACGAGGTCGTCGGCGATGACCTGGTATACGCGAACTCGGGCAGCTTCAATAAGGGGCGCTTCGAGCTGTACGCGAAGAAGGCGGGAACTTACCGTCTGGAGTTCAACCGCAGAGATCCGGCCACGAATCAAATGGCGACGGCGTTCAAGCAAGTGGTCATCCGGGAGCAGGAAACGCTGGACGTCGGGACCATCGCCCTGCAGCCGGCGGGCTATTTCTACCACGTGACCGCCAACGGCTTCATGGCTCAGCCCAGCGAAGTCGTGCCGGGCGGAACCGTCAATCTGCGCGCGTTCTATCAGAATCATGGCTCGGATGCGGTTAGCGGCGCGACGCTCAAGATCGTACTGCCGGAAGGCGTCTCTCCTGTGACGGAGCCAGGCGGAACGCGAATCCCGGTCAAGCTGAACGGCGCTGCCGCAACGGCGGTACGGAATGGCAATACGGTCGAGGTGCCGCTCGGCAGCGTAGAGAAGCGGGCGCAAGGAACGGTCGTGCTGCAAGCGAAGCTGGACGCTGGCTTCGAGCAAGGCAAGACGCAGTTGTCCGCGCGAATCGAAGGCACGGCGGGAGGCGCGGCAATTAGCGAATCGCTCGGCCTCGTGCAGCTTGAAGTGCCGAGAGTGTCGATTGAAGCTCCGGCGCAGGCAGCCGCTTCGACCCTTCAAGTGATGGGCGTGGCGCCGGCCGGCAGCGAAGTTCGGATTTACGACGATAATCTGCTGCTTGGCATGACGCAAGCGACCGCGGGCGGCACATGGAAGAGCGGCGTCGAGCTGACCAACGCGGACGGTTCGGACATTCACCTGCTATGGGTGGAGGCCGAGAGCGGAGCGCGCAAGCTTCGTTCGGACCGAAAAGTGGTCGCCTATCGCCAGAACGAGCCGGTGCTGCAGCAGATTGCGCTGGCGCAGCATCCGAATGGCAAATGGCTGCAGCTGAACGTGGATCAGGGCGTCGCCCAGCTGCCTTACACGGTCGTGCCGGGCAACCCGTTCGCCTTTATCTTGAAATTCAGCGAGCCGGATAAGGTGAAGAACGCCCGCATTTATCTAGGCGGTCAGATCGGCGGGCCGGTCACGGCGGAGAAAGGCGCGGACGGCTTGTTCCGGGCGACGGTTCCGACGACGTCGGGCGCGCTCGGCGGAATCCACGTCGATTTTGATACCGTCAAGCCGAAGGTGATCGTCAGCCGCGACATCCCGACGGAGGAGGAGACTAGGAATTCGCTACCAGCGAAAATGAAAAATTTCGACATCGTCGAGAAAACGCCGTTCCAACGGGAAGGCAACGCGTATACGGGCAGCGCCGTCTTCGAATTCCCCGATCTTCCGGGCTATCGCCTGGAGGCGAAGCAGACGATCGGCGCGACGCGGGCGAACTACCGCCCGACGGTCGAGGAGATCGTCGAAGCCGAGGCGGCCGGGCTGCTGATGTATAACGTCAGCATGGACGTGAAGGAAGACGGCGACCGCGTCAACGTGAAGGTCAAAGGGTACGTGCCGGGAACGGTATTCTTCCCGGATTTCGGAGCTGCGAGCCGTTCGGCATCCTTCGCAACCTTGGACGATGGCGGGTTCGATCCGCTGGAGGCGCTTGACGAGCTTGGCATCGATCCGACTCCTTATCAGAAGGGCATGATCGAGGTCACGCACGAGTATTCGATGCTCGCCAAGGATGCCTCCGCTCCGATATCCGACATCAAGGAGCAGTACGAAGGCTACCGCGACTATGCGGGCAAAATTACGAAAATCATGGACAACGTGGAAGCCGCGACGCTGTGTCCGGAGAATATGGAAGCGACCGGAGAGCAAGCGGGCAAAGCGCTGCTCGTGACGGTCGGCGGCGAGATCGCGAAGACGGCCATCGGCGCCTGGACGGGCGCGATGATGCTCGAAGGACCGCTCGGCGCAGTCGGCGGCTTCGCCGGCAAATACGTCTCCAATAAGATCGACAGCTACGTCGACGAGCAGATCGACAAGGTGAAGACGGTCGGTCCGACGAATCCGCAAAGCTGCGAGGCCGACGAGAATTACGACGATTACGAGACCGAGAATATTTACAAGAAAAGACTGAGACGCGTCTACGCCAAGCCCAAGTGGATCTACGATCCGAGCGGCTACGTGTACGAAGCGGTGCCGTCGAACCGTCTAACGGACGTGAAAGCGACGGTGCTGTTCCAGGATAAGGCCAGCGGCGAATGGAAAGTGTGGACCGACGCACCGTCGTACGGCCAGATCAATCCGCAGCTCACCGACGGCGAAGGACGCTACGGCTGGGACGTGCCGGAAGGCAAATGGAAGGTCGTCTGGGAGAAGAACGGCTATCAAACGATGAGCAGCGCGGAGCTGATTGTGCCGCCGCCGCACTTCGATGTGAATGCCGGCTTGATCTCCACGGCGCCGCCGATCGTCTCCGGTATCGAAGCGGTCATCGGCAAGGAAAGCAGCTTCATCGATATTGATCTCAGCAAATACGTGAAGACGGCGGATCCGATCGCGACGGGCAGCATTACCGTCACCGGTCCGGATGGCGCCGCATTGGAAGGCACTGTGGCTTATGCGGAACTGCAGGAAAGCGGGCAAGGACCGCTCTCGCGCAAGGTGCGGTTCACCCCGAGCGGAGACGGCTTGCAGGAGGGAGCGGATTACACGGTCTCCGTCCAGCCGCAATCGTTCACCAGCTATGCAGGCGCCAAAATGCTGGCCGGCGACGAGCGCGCCGTACGCGCCGTCCGCCGGGATGCCGAAGGTCCAGTGCCGGTAAGCGCCGAGCTGATCGGCGGCAATCGCGTCGTGCGCCTCGCGTTCAACGAGCCGCTCGCGGCGGGTACGGTATTGAATCCGGAGTCGTTCGAACTTACAGGAACGACGCGCTCCATTCTATCGGCGGTCGTTCAACTGCCGGAAGGCGGGGAGAAACCGCAAGCGGTCGTCTTGACGCTAAGCGGCGCGCTTCCGGAAGGCGCGAACATCTCGGTGCGTGCCGCAGCGGGTGCAACAGCCGACCCGGCCGGCAATCCGTCCGAGGCGAAGACGCTCACGTTCAGCGGGGCGGATGCGTCGCTGAGCGCACTGGCCATCGAAGGCGGCGCGTTGACCGAGCCGTTCGCGAAAGACAAAATCGCGTATACGGTTAAGGTTGCCGAACAAGTCGCATCCTTCCAGCTGAAGGCGACGGCAGCGGCGGGCGGCAAGATGTCCATCCGTGGCGTGCCGCTTGCAGGCGATGCGTTCAAGACGATCGAAATTCCGAGCGATGGCATCGTCCAGATACGGGTTGAAGCCGCGAATCGTCCGGATGTGACCAAGACGTACACGCTGCATATCGTGCGGACTTCGCAGCCTGGACCGGGTCCGGACACAGGTTCCGGATCGGGCGGCGGGGTGCCGATCCCATCCGAAGGCGGCGATAAGTCCGACATCGGCAAGGATGCCGAAGTCGCGATGAAGACGACCGAGCAAGGGCGCAAGCAAGCGGTCGTCAGCGTGAAGAGCGCGACGGTCCTTGCCGCGATCAAATCCGCGGCAAGCGGCGGCGAGCTGTACGTGCAAATCCCGTCCGGCTCGGATGCGTACGACGTGGTGCTGCCATCCGATGCGTTCCGTGCCTTGGCTGAAGCCAAGACGAAGCTGAGGCTGAAAGGCGACACGCTGTCGATCATCGTCCAACCGGATGCTTGGGCATCCGGCGTAAGCGGGCAGGCGACGGCGGTACACTTCGCAATCGACCGTGCTTCCGCACAAGAGGAGCAAGCTTGGCTGGACGCCTTGCGCGTGAAATTCGCCGGATTGACCGCAGCTACCGGCATGTTCCGGTTCGCGGCTGCCGCAGCGGAAGGCGAGCGCCAAGTTCAGCTGTCCGCTTCCCGGACCGATGCCGTCATCGCGCATTGGACGCAGGCGGGCGAGAGTGCGGCTCTCTACCGCTATAACAAGGTGGCCCAACAATGGATATACGCCGCGGATCTACCAAATGCGAAGGGATTGCCGCTTGGCGGCGAGAACGCCGAATCGAATTATTTCGGCGCGCTGACCTACGCGAGCGTATTCGCGGACATTGACGGTCATTGGGCGGAGGATGCCATCGACTGGATGGCGGCGCGCTTGTTCGTAAGCGGCGTGACCGCGCGGTCGTTCGAACCGAACCGCCAAGTCACGCGGGCGGAATTCGCGGCCATGCTTGCCCGCATTGTCGGCGGCCAGCCGAAGGAAGGCAGCTCTTCGCCATTCGAGGACGTGCAGCCGGCATCCTGGTATTACGACGCGGTTCGCGTCGCATATGATCGGAAGCTAATCACCGGGGACGGAAGCGGGAAGTTCCATCCTGACGCATACGTCACCCGGGAGCAAATGACGGCCATGTCATGGCGGGCGTACCGACAGCTTGCCGAAGAGGCAGCCGATGCGACGGAAGAAGAAGCCAAACGTCTGCTTCAACCGTATTTCGACGCCCCGGCCATCGATGGCTGGGCGAGAAGCGACGTCGCTTCCTCGATCAAGGCCGGCTTGGTCCAAGGCATCAGCCAGACGCGCTTCGAGCCGGACCGCGTGGCTACCCGCGCACAAGCGGCAACGGTACTGCGCCGCCTTGCGGAGAAGCTGGGTCTCTCGTAAGGGGAGCTAGCGACAATATAGCAATATGAAAGGGGCCGTCTCAAAAGGGTTGAAGTAAGTGACTCCTAACTTGCGAATGGCCTCCAATTGCACAAAAAATGGCGTTACAGGGTCTTATCCCTGTGACGCCATTTGCCATTTTCGGTCCACTGCGGCTTTTTTCAGCAAATTATGGGCAAGCGAAAGCCACCCGACCTCCTGGCTCACTTTTGCAAGCCCCGAAGCAGGAATCTTCGGAATCCCCGGTTGTTCTTCATCTGTCCAAATACGCTTTCGGGTTCATGCATCCGCCGAACCGAAAGCGCGTAGCCTTCTTCGCTCTTCAAGCGCTCACGTGCCTGTTGCTTGTAGCGAAGATAGTCCAAGCTTACTTTAATTTCGCGATCCCCGGCCGTTTTCGTGCAGTTTACCTTGAGCGGGCATCCTTCGCAACTGGTACTGCGGTAATGGCGATGGCGAATTTCGTAGCCACTTTCGGTTCGTTCTTTGCTCTCTCTGCGAAAGAGCAATTGCTGACCGGCCGGGCATAGCCATCTGTCCTCATCAGCGAGATACGTCCAGTTGTCCATTCTGCCCACGTCTTGCTGCCATGCCTTGGTGTTCTCGCGATGGTACGTTGCGTACTTCAC
>NZ_JBHMDO010000007.1:0-1248 GCF_042431225.1 Paenibacillus aurantiacus
TCTTTGCTCTCTCTGCGAAAGAGCAATTGCTGACCGGCCGGGCATAGCCATCTGTCCTCATCGGCGAGATACGTCCAGTTGTCCAATCTGCCCACGTCTTGCTGCCATGCCTTGGTGTTCTCGCGATGGTACGTCGCGTACTTCACAATGGCTTCCACGTTCTATTGCTCCAGGTACGCGTAGTTCTCTTCTCCGCCATAGCCAGCGTCCGCGATGATCGTGCCCGGCAGTGCACCTAATGCGTGTTTCACTTTCTCCAGATGCGGCTTCAGGCATCTGGTGTCCGTTGGACGCTGGTGAACACTGTACCCTAGGATGAATTGGTTCTCGGTTCCGATCTGTACATTGTAGCTCGGTTTGAGCTGACCATTTCGCATATGGTCTTCTTTCATGCGCATGAAGGTGGCGTCTGGATCTGTCTTGCTGAAACTGTTGCGGCTCCCCAAGATGGGTTTGCTGGGATTCGTACTTTTGGAGTCTCGGTAGCAGGTCTTTACGAATGATGCGAACTGTTTTCTTGAGCGGCTTGTCCTTTGGTTTCGCTTCTAGTCGCTGTTCGAGCTGCTGCACCGCTTGTTCCAACTTCTCGCTCGTCATGTCTGCTGTTTTACCAAGCTCACTTAGATCCATGCCGCTTAGCGCATGATCTTCCTGTTTCTCGGCTTCTTAGATGGTCGCGAACAAGGATTGCACTTTCTCCTGCAGCCTCATCTTGTGCTTGACGACTGCCTTACCCCAGACAAAGGTGTAGCGGTTGGCATTGGCTTCAATCTTGGTTCCATCGACGAAGTAATGCTCGAGCTTGACGTACTTGGCTTCAACGAGATACTGAAGAACGGCCGTGAAGATGGATTCGAGCACGTCTTTCATGCGCTCGGAACGAAAGCGATTAATGGTGCGGAAGTCTGGGCACTGCCGCGCGGCCAGCCACATGAACATGATGTTCTCCCGGACGGCTTTGGCAATTTGGCGTGAGGAGAAATCCGCTGGGTGTAGGCGTAGATAATGATCTTCGTCAGCATTTTGGGGTGGTAACTGTCCCGACCGCCGCCGGGATAGGCTTTGGTGAAAAGATTCATATTTAGGTGGTCGACTGCATCATTGACGATGCGAACGAGATGGTTTTGAGGGATATCTTCTTGCAAGTCCATTGGCAAGGACAACTGGTCCATGGTATATTCTTTGTAGAAAAGAAGTCTCTCCTTTAGGAATGGTTGGGTGGTACCTCCATTTTAACAAGGACAGGCT
>NZ_JBHMDO010000008.1:0-222155 GCF_042431225.1 Paenibacillus aurantiacus
GTGGAAGCGCAGCAATGCGTGCAGCTGACGAATACTAATCGGTCGAGGGCTTATCCTAAACGTTTAGGTTCGCAAGAGCTTGAACAAACACAGCTAAAGTGTTGAGTTTCGTATCCAGTTTTCAGGGTGTAACGGATAAAGCCAACTGACAAGTTCAGTGAAGCTTTTGAACTTACAATAGCGTTTGGCGACGTTATTCACCTGATATATATCGACTTCCCTGACGGTATATAATGTAGACAAGCAAGGGATCATGTGGCGGCGTAGCTCAGCTGGCTAGAGCATTCGGTTCATACCCGGAGGGTCGGGGGTTCGAGTCCCTCCGCCGCTACCATATTTATTTCGGAGGCTTAGCTCAGCTGGGAGAGCATCTGCCTTACAAGCAGAGGGTCGGCGGTTCGATCCCGTCAGCCTCCACCATATATAATGCGGAGCCGTGGTGTAGAGGCCTAACATGCCTGCCTGTCACGCAGGAGACCGCGGGTTCGAATCCCGTCGGCTCCGCCATTTATATAATTGCATAGTAATGTGGCTCGGTAGCTCAGTTGGTAGAGCAGAGGACTGAAAATCCTCGTGTCGGCGGTTCGATTCCGTCCCGAGCCACCATTTGTTTTTTCTCACGTGTTATGCGGAGGATTAGCGAAGTGGCCAAACGCAGCAGACTGTAAATCTGTTCTCTGACGAGTTCGGTGGTTCGAATCCATCATCCTCCACCATTTCCTAGCATGTTGAGAGCCATTAGCTCAGTTGGTAGAGCACCTGACTTTTAATCAGGGTGTCGTAGGTTCGAGTCCTACATGGCTCACCATTTCGAAAGCTCAACCTGTGGTCAATGACCGCAGGTTTTTTGTTGTTTTCATTATATGTGTACATTCGCGTAACGACCTGAAAAGCATGGCAATGTATGGTACAATGTCCTAAAAACAAAGAGTACCTTACTCGCGAATAGAGGTTAGAGGATGAGCGAAGCGAACTGGATCGGGCAGCTGGAACAAATCCTTACAAGGCCGATACGACAATGTCATGTAGCAAATCTCGCATGGACTGATCAGATTTCGGCTATGGACTCTGAGCATAAATACGTGCAATACCAGAATACGGTCACTAGAGGCGACTGGGTTCGACTCTCTTCCGGTGAAGTACAGATCGCAATGGGACTGGTCGAAGAACAGGTACAAGTTATACAAGCGCTGGATAGCACGATGAGCGATACGGAAGTGCGCTTGTTGGCTTGGTCGATTCAGAATATGAAGGTTGCGGAACAAACGCTGTTCTCGGGTTTGCCTGAGGGCGAGCGAGTCGTAAGGGAACTGGGCAATTGGATCGTCAATCAGTTGGATCACGACAACCAACCGCTCACGGTTCCGGATCGGCTTATCAGCCGTATCCGTCTCTATAGCACGATGATCCCGTTCCTGCTCGTTGCGGACCAGCTCGAACCCGGACAAGCTAGTTATGGGGAGCTGGAGAAGCTGCTCCGTAGCTTCCTATCCGACGATATTCTTTTGATCCCGCTGAAAGAACAAGAGTGGCTTATTCTGGGTCCCGTTTCCCTGATTCGTGAGGCACAGAACGAAGATCGGGCGGATGAAGATGAGGAATCGATAGAGGATAGTCTGGCTTCCATCGCTTCCGGACTTCATGATATGTTGGCCAGCGAATGGCTGGGGGAGTGTCACTTGGCCGTACTTCAGCCGATCCATCCGGCTAAGGACATCGTGTCCTCTGCCTCGCAATTAAGGGAAACCGTTCACTTAGGACGCACGTTCCACGTGGGCTCGAATATTCATTTGCCATGGTTGCTTCAGCTGGAATGGTTACTTAGCGCAATTCCGGAGCTTCAGCGGCAGCGTTTTGTCGAACAGGCGCTAAAGCGGACGGATGTATTTCTGGAACCGGAGATATTATCGACGCTGGAAACGTTCTTCGCGCTCGATTGCAATGTGAGCGAGACAGCTAAGAAATTGTACATTCATCGCAATACGCTGCTATACCGGCTCGATAAGCTGAAGCAGGAAACCGAACTCGACGTGAGACAGTTTCGGGATGCGGTTTTGGTGAAGATCGTGCTGCTATTGTATAAAGTGACGAAAAGGAATTAGTATTTTTGTAAAGTTTGTGCATAGTCACATATGACCCTGTGAGATAAGATAGTTGTAGTGAAGAACAACTATCTGTTAGGGGGAAATACAAATGGCAGGTGTACGCTTAGAACATATTTACAAAAAATATGCTGGTTCGGACAACGCTTCGGTTAAAGACGTTAACCTTGATATCAAAGACAAGGAGTTTCTCGTTCTTGTCGGTCCATCCGGCTGCGGTAAATCTACGACGCTGCGTATGATCGCTGGCCTCGAGGAGATTTCCGAAGGTAAATTGTTCATTGGCGACCGTCTCGTTAACGACGTAGCGCCGAAAGACCGCGACATCGCGATGGTATTCCAATCCTACGCTCTGTACCCGCACATGAACGTGTACCAAAACATGGCCTTCGGCCTTAAACTTCGTAAATTCAAAAAAGCGGAAATCGACAAGCGCGTTCGTGAAGCCGCTAAAATTCTCGATATCGAACACCTGCTTGACCGTAAGCCTAAAGCGCTTTCCGGCGGTCAGCGCCAACGTGTCGCCCTCGGCCGTGCAATCGTCCGTGAGCCGCAAGTATTCTTGATGGACGAACCGCTCTCCAACTTGGACGCGAAACTTCGCGGTCAAATGCGCGCGGAAATCTCCAAACTGGCAAAACGTCTGGAAACAACCGTTATCTACGTAACGCATGACCAGATCGAAGCTATGACGATGGGGGACCGTATCGTCGTTATGAAAGACGGTATCATTCAACAAGCTGCATCTCCAGAAGAGCTTTACAACCATCCGGTTAATATCTTCGTTGCAGGCTTCATCGGATCGCCTACAATGAACTTCATTACCGGTACGCTGACAGAGCAAGGCGGGGCTACTCGTTTCAAATCGAACGGCGTAGACGTTGTTGTTCCAGAAGGTAAAGCACAACTGCTTCGCGAGAAAGGCTACATCGGCAAGGAAATTATCCTTGGCGTTCGTCCAGAAGATATCCATGAAGAACCAGTATTCCTGGAAGCTTCGCCGAACACGCATGTATCCGCTCACGTTGAGGTTTCCGAGAACCTTGGTCACGAAATGTACCTGTACCTGAATGGTCTCGGTACGGACACGGTTATCGCTCGCGTTGACGGTCGTTCCGGCCTGAAAGAAGGCACGACTGTTAAACTTGCACTCGATATGAACAAAGTTCACGTGTTCGACAAAGCAACCGAACTGAACGTGTTCGAAAACTAATTATAATCGGCTTCGGCCGATCTTAAGCAGCCGTCCTGTAATGGGCGGCTGCTTTTTGCGTTGCGGCTGCGGAGGTATGAGGTGAATGCACGTTTGCGTTGCGGCTGCGGAGGGGTATGAGGTGAGTTCATCGTCTTCGTTGCGGCTGCGGAGGCGTATGGGGTGAACCCATCATTTGCGCGGTGATGGAGATGCGCCGATAATTTCGCTAACTAGGAAAACCGTTTTGTGGTAACGTGCGTCTAATACATACATGTTGCAATGAATCCATTCGAGGGGAAACGGTCGGCGGAATGATAGATGAAGAAGAGTTGATTGCTGCTGCTGCTGGAGGAAATGAAGAAGCTTTCCTCATTCTGATCGAGCGTGAGAAGGAGAAGTTGATGCGGATTGCGATGGCGTATCTACACCAGGAAGCGGATGCGCTTGAAGCGATACAGGAGACGGTCTGCAGGGCATGGTTGAAGAGGAGGAGCTTGAGAAATCCACATTTTATGCGTACCTGGATCGTTCGTATCCTTATTCATGTTTGCACCGATGAATTAAGGCGAAGAAAGAAGATGAATCGGGGAAACCCTGAAACGGATCACCACCTCCATGATTCACAGATCGGCGCTGATGGAGTGAATAATCAAGAGTCAGGTGTTGTGGAGCGGCTCATGCTGGATGAGATCGTTGAATCACTGGATGAGCCATACAGGCACGTGGTCCGGCTGAAATATTATGAGGACATGACGATCCACGATATTGCGGCCGTGCTCGGTAAACCGGACGGCACGATCAGGACATGGATTCATAAGGCGCTCAAGCAGATGCGGACAGCACTTGGAGGCGGAAATAAGCAGCAATAGACAGTTTAACTTGATGGGAACTGCATAGGAACTGCATAGAGGCGAAATACCAGATATCTTAATGACAGCGGGTAGTGGTCTGAAATAAGTTCGGGGTAACAGGGGGCTTATGTTATGAGAAAAATCGAAGAGCAGTTGGTTGATGAGGGGCAGCGAATACGGGGACATTGGAATGGAACGGAATCATCCACATTAGACACCGCCATTAGAGTCGGCCTCGAGAAGGGGAAGGATACGGAGCGCAGAAGACGCAGGAGCAGAAGCCGACTGATCGTGATGAGCGGGACGGCAATCTGTCTTCTCCTCCTGCTGGCCATATCGGTACGAGTGTCTCCCGTCTTTGCGAATACGCTTAGGCAGATCCCCGGTCTGGGCGCCTTCGTTGCTATGGTGGAGCAAGATCCGGGATTAAGCGCCGCCATCGACAACGATCTGATGCAGCCGATCGGGACGACGGTGAAAAGCGGTCATATGGCGATGACAGTAGACGGTGTACTGATCGATGAGCAGCGGTTAATCGTGCTCTATACGGTAATGGATGACAGGAGAGAAGATGTCGGAGATATTAGCAACATTCAGATTACGGATCAAGCAGGCCGGCGTCTTCTCCCGAGCATTCAATTCTTGGAGAAACAGGAGCGGCGCGATAGCCACATGATGGCGGATATCTCACTGGAGGAATCAGCAAATCCGCCAACTTCCCTGACGATGGAAATGAAGATGAACGGCGAGCAGCTCAAAGCGACGTTCCCGATCGATACGAGCCGGATCGCGGGGATGGCCAGGTCAGTGGAAATCGGCCAGACTGTGGATATTGGCGGTCAGAAAATCCTGCTGAAGCGTGCTAGGATAAGTCCGCTGACGCTCAGTGTAGAAGTAAGCTACGATCATGCGAATACGAAGTATATCAATGGATTTCTGAACGTCGTTATTGCCGATGAAAAGGGCCGGGAATGGCGGTCGACCGGTGCGAACGGGATTAGCACAGAGGGCGCGGTATACACATTTCAAAGTAATTATTTTGAACGGCCGGAGAAGCTTATTCTAAAAGGGACCGGCATCTACGCGAGCGATAAAAAGGCCAAAATGGTCGTCGACGTTGTGCAGAAGAAAATCATCGAGGCGCCGGATTCGTTAATTGGACTTTCGTCGGTGGAGCGGAAGAAGGACTACCAGCTTGTTACTTTCTCATTCTTAGGTTTGCCTGCTGTAGAACGTAATCGGAACACCACCTATGTACCCGGCTCCTATATGGATGGCGCTGGCGTCAAGCATAGCCTGCTTATCACGGGCAGCGAACAGATGAGAGCGATGCGCGATAACCGGATGGTACAGGAATTTATTCCGATTCCGCTGGGTGACTTGCCGCAACCGCTAACGTTCGAGTTTACGAATTATCCGGGCCATATTCAGCAGCATTTCGAGATTGACCTCGGGCTGTGAACGGCGGGGCCGCTCTGCGCTGGAAGCGAACGGAAACGTTGCTTTCAGCGCTTATTTTCGTTACGATGAAGACATTGGTAAACATCATACATGCACTGTGGGCAGGATGCAGCAGCACTAGCGTGAGGAGGCCGATTGATGCCGAAGAAAGTGAAAGTGTCCGATCTTGTCCAGCAGTTTCAGCTTGAAATCGTGAGCGGGGAAGACGGACTGCGCCGCAGCATTACGGTAGATGATTTGTATCGCCCGGGACTGGAGATGGCCGGGTATTTTCACTATTTCCCAAGTGAGCGGGTTCAGATACTCGGGAAAACGGAGCTGGCGTTCATGGAGACGCTCAGCAGCGATGAGCGGACCGACCGCATTGAGCGGTTGTGCCATGATGAGACGCCATGCTTCATCGTGACACGGGGATTAGAGGTGCCGGTTGAACTCGTAACAGAGTCCAACAAGAAGCAAATCCCGGTGCTGCGAAGCAATGTGGCTACCACGATTATTTCCAGCCGCATTACGAACTTCCTGGAACGCAAACTGGCGCCTTCGGCGACGATTCACGGGGTTCTCGTGGACGTGTACGGGGTAGGGATGCTAATTACCGGTGGCAGCGGTATCGGTAAGAGTGAGACGGCGCTCGAGCTTGTGAAACGCAGCCATCGACTCGTAGCGGACGATGCGGTCGAAATTCGGCAGACGTCGGATGGTCAGCTGCATGGCACCGCTCCGGAATTGATCCGGCATCTCCTGGAAATCCGGGGCTTGGGCATTATCAATGTTATGACGCTGTTCGGTGCGGGTGCGGTCCGCAACAACAAACGAATTAGCGTCGTCATTCGGCTGGAGAACTGGCAGGCAGACAAGCAATACGACAGGCTCGGCTTGGATGAGGAAACGACGCGCATTATCGATACGGATGTGCCGATCGTCACGGTCCCGGTTCGCCCTGGCCGCAACTTGGCGGTCATTATCGAGGTGGCCGCGATGAATTTCCGTCTGAAACGGATGGGTTATAATGCCGCCTTGCAGTTTACGAATAAATTGACGGAAACGATCGCGGACGATACGGACGATTTCGATTGATAAAAGGAGCTACTGACGCATGTTGACTCTTCAATTAAATCCGATCGCCTTCTCCTTGGGGCCGATCGACGTGCACTGGTATGGCATTATTTTGGGCACTGCAGCGCTAGTCGGGCTGCTGTTGGCCGTGCAAGAGGGCAAACGGTTCGGACTGTCGGCGGATTTCTTCATGGATCTGCTGCTCTTCGGCGTGCCGTCGGCCATTATTGGCGCGCGGTTGTATTACGTGGCGTTCAAGCTCGATGAATACAAGGATAACCCGCTGCAAATTTTCGCGGTGTGGAACGGCGGCATTGCGATCTACGGCGCGCTGATTGGCGCCTTCGCGTGCGGATTTATTTATTTTCGCATCAAAGGGTACAGCTTCTGGCGAATCGCCGATATTTGCGCCCCTTCGCTCATCGCGGGTCAAATGATCGGCCGCTGGGGCAACTTCGTCAACCAGGAGGCGTACGGTGGCGAGGTGAAGGAGAGTTTCCTTCGCAATACGCTGCATTTGCCCGACTGGATCGTCAATCAGATGAACATTAACGGCGTGTTTCATCACCCGACGTTCTTATACGAATCGCTATGGAACCTGGTGGGGCTTGCGCTGCTGCTGGTGCTTCGCCGCCAATCGTTCCTTCGCGCGGGCGAGCTGCTGCTGTCGTATTTCATCTGGTACTCGATCGGCCGCTTCTTCGTGGAAGGACTCCGTACCGATAGCTTGGCCTTCGAGGGCGCTAGCTGGCTGGCGTCGCTCATGAACGGGCTTTGGTCGCCAATGGCTATCGTCTTCGAGCATGGAGACCTTGATCCGACTTATGGCAACGTGCGCATTTCCCAGCTCATCTCCGTGCTGTTGGTCGTAGCCGCTATCATTCTCATCATCGTGCGCCGCAAGAACGGCATGGCGAAGGAGCGTTACCTCGACCCGATTATTAATTACAAAACCGGACTTCCGGCTGGTAGCGCAGCGGACAGCATTTCCACGGCAGCGCCGACAACAGAGTCCGTCGATAGCGCCGATACACGTACAAAGGAGCAATAAACGCATGACATCCGCCATACGAACCGTACTTTACGACCTAGACGGCACCATACTAGATACGAACGAGCTGATCATCCAATCGTTCCTGCACGCGCTGCAGGACGTCGTGCCCGAAGGCTTCGGGCGAGAGCAAATTATTCCGAGCATGGGGCAGCCGCTGCTGAATCAGATGCAGCTGTTCTCCAACTTGGAGGAAGTATCGCAGCTGATATCCCGGTACCGCGAGTTCAATCTCCGCCAGCATGACGAGTATGTAAAGCCGTTCCCCCACGTGGCTGAAGTCATGGCACGACTGCAGCAAAGCGGGCTGCAGCAAGGGATTGTAACGACGAAGATCCGGCTTACGACGGAGAAAGGCTTGCGCTTCACCGAGATCTACGATTATGTGACGCCGGGGGCGATTGTGACGATCGATGATGTGGAGCAGGCGAAGCCGCACCCGGAGCCGATTCTCAAAGCAATCGAAGCGCTCGGCGCCGATCCGGCGACGACGATTATGGTTGGCGACAGCACGGTCGATATGATCGCGGCGGAAGCGGCTGGCTGCATACCGGTCGGCGTGGCCTGGTCGCTGAAAGGCGAAGCGATTCTGCGGGAGAGCGGCGCGAAGCATATTATCCATGACATGCGGGATCTGTTCGAGCTGCTCGGAATGGAGCGGGAGCCGATTGCGTAACGTCGAGCGTTATCCGGTACAAGGGCCGAATGCGCTGTGGCAGGTGTATCGGACGGTAAGCCGGGTGAAGGCGGTACGCAACTTCATTTTCATCCAAATTTCAAGATATTGCCCTTCCCTGCCCGTGAAGAACTGGATCTATCGGCACGTCCTCGGAATGAAGGTCGGGCAGCACACCGCGTTCGCGCTCATGGTGATGGTCGATGTCTTCTTCCCGGAGCGAATTCGCGTAGGAGACAATTCGATCATTGGGTACAATACGACAATTTTGACGCATGAGTATTTAATCGGGGAATATCGGCTCGGCGACGTTCATATCGGCTCGGGCGTCATGATTGGCGCGAATACGACGATCCTCCCCGGCGTGACCATTGGGGACGGGGCTGTCGTCTCGGCCGGCTCAGTCGTCCATAAAGACGTGGCGCCGGGCGACTTTGTCGGGGGCAACCCGATACAAGTCATTCGAAGAAAGAACGAGCAATAGAGCGGCGGATTGATGAAAGGCGGCACGTTTTTGGGTAAAGGACATAAAGGAGATGCAGCGGGGACAAATTAGGGACAGTACGTTTTTTCATTTCCCGGTTTGACCAGCTGCACCGCGGCCTTTGGGCCGCGGCCTCAGAGTGGGGAGGAAACCCAGTGTCCAAAAACGAGAACGTGAACGAGTTGAACGTGCTGCGCGCGATCGCCATTCTCGGCGTGCTGACCGTACATGCCACATCCGCCTCTACGCTTAAATTAGTCAAGCACGATTCGTTCGTCATGTATAACATGATCAACACGTTGGCGCTATTCTGCGTGCCGGCATTCGTCTTTCTGACGGGCTTTACGCTCTTCTATCATTACGGTCCCGATCGGGATATGAAGGCAGGCGATTGGGGCGCGTTTTATCTTCGCAAACTGCCACAGCTCATCATCCCGTACGTGGTATTCTCGGTGCTCTATCAACTCGCCAAGTATGTGATCGCGTCGGGTATGACGTTCGACCATACCTTGATTGCGCAATATGTCGGCAGGTTTGGCATGAATCTGCGCGACGGGACGGCTTATCCGCATTTGTACTATATTTTGGTTGCGATCCAGCTGTATGCGATGTTTCCGATTCTCTATTCCATGGCCCGGAAGTGGCCGCGGATGGGAGTGGGTCTGGTGGCGGTGGGCTTCGCCGTGCAATGGCTATTTTTTGGCTTGCACCGGTTTGAGCTCCATCTGTCGAATAAAGGGACGTTCGCGTTCACTTATTTCGCACCGTTCTTGCTGGGCGCATTCGCGGGGAGGTACTATCCACGCTTCAAAGCATGGGTGGATGTGCGGGAAGGATGGCTGAATACAAGGTTCCGGGCAGGAACGCTGTTGCTCTGGGCGATTTGGGCCGCTTCCGCGCTGACCTATATCGCGGTGTGGCATATCACGCGGATTAATAACAAAGCGATGCACCCGTTATGGTATGAAGCGGGCTACAACGTCTTTACCTTTACGAGCGTGCTGGTGCTGCTGCAGGCGATCTATGCTTGGGCGGGACGGGGACGATTCAGCCGAGCGTATCAAGCGCTTGATTTGATCGGGACGCTGTCATTCGGGATCTATTTGATCCATCCGGGCATGCTGCTGTTGTACCGCAAACTGTCGCCGGGCATCCCGCTCACGGGTATCTACCATGCGTGGATTGCGGGCGGGTTCATCTTCGCCTTAGTTGGATCGGTCGTTGCGCTATTGCTGATTTACCGGTTCGTGCCCGGAGCATCCGTTGTACTGGGCAAGGTGCCGGCGAGGTTCGTCGGAAGACAGCATCCGTCCCCGGCGTCGATTCAATCGGAGCCGCCGGTTCAGTCTCCGCGAAACCGCGGTCGAATCGATACGTCCAATCCGGAAGCGAACAGGGCATGAGTCCCGGTTCGCTTTTTCTTTTGCGGTGGAGAAGGCGGCGACTGTCGTGAGAGCGCAGATGGACGGTCTCATGCGGGGCAATGCTGTGAGGTTAAGGCTCCTGTCGTAGGGCTGACTTCAAGCCCAATGAAGCTTTGTCCGCGAGGACAAAAGCGTGCCCAGCTCTAGCCGACCCGCCGACCGCGTACAATTGTGGCAACACGAATAAGGGAGTCCAGAGGGCGAAGTCCTATGGTTCCCTTCGGCGGAGGGGGAAGGGGGAGGGAGCAAACAAAAGTGGGGTCAAAGGGGCGAAGCCCCCCCTCTTATCCTGATGGCATGGGCGTCGGCAGATGAGGACTGCACAGGTACCAGGCATATGGGCAATCTTGACGGATAATGTAAGGCATGATACGATAGCGACTAATCCTTTATTTTGGCAGCATGGTAACATGGTAGCACATTAACTCACTAAAGTGATGGTGATAAATATGGCGAAACCGAAAGTGTTCGAGAAGCCGATCGGCGTGAAAGACTATTTGCCGCATGCGGTCGCGCGCCTGCGCCAGGTCGAACATCAAGCCCTTGCCTGCATGGCATCTTGGGGTTACGAGCAAATTTTGACGCCTACGATGGAATATTACGATACGGTCGGGGTTGCGAGCGCAACGTCCGACGAGAAGCTGTTCAAGCTGCTAAATAAACGCGGAACGACGCTCGTGCTGCGCTCGGACATGACGGCGCCGATCGCTCGCGTCGTCTCATCGCTGCTGAAGGATGCGGCATTCCCGCTGCGTCTCTCCTATCACGCGAACGTCTTCCGTTCGATCGAAGAAGAGTCCGGCCGCGAGGCGGAATTCTATCAAACGGGTGTAGAATTGGTCGGCGATCCTTCGCCTGAAGCGGATGCCGAGGTCGTGGCGCTCGCGATCGCGTCGCTTCGCGCGGCCGGCGTCGAACGATTCAAAATCGCAATCGGCCATGTGGGTTTCTTGAACGGCTTATTCGAAGAGACGCTTCCGGGACGGAAAGAGGAGCAGGAAGAGCTGAAGGCTTGCCTCCTCGGCCGCGATTATGTCGGTTACCGCGAGAAGGTGAAGTCGCTTCAGCTTGCCGAGCCTGTTCAGCGGGTCCTCGAAGGCATCCTTCGACTTCGCGGCGGGCAGGAGATTTGTAATCAGGCGCTCGACGTCAGCGCGAATACGACGGCGCAGGCTTCCATCACCCATTTGTGCGAGATGTGGGATGCGCTCAAGGCTTACGGCGTAAGCGACTATGTGCTGATCGATCTGACGATGATCGGTGATTTCTCTTATTACACGGGCATGACGTTCGAAGGTTATGCAGCAGATCTCGGCTTCCCGGTCGTGAGCGGCGGACGTTACGACAACCTGCTGACGCAATTCGGCCGATCGGCGCCGGCGACGGGGTTCGCGCTCAAAACGACGCGAATTCTCGAGCTGATCGGCGACCGCGGCGAAGCGGAGACGGAACGGGTGCTCATCGGTTACGACGCCGAGGGCCGGACCGAGGCAATTGCGGAAGCGCAGCGGCTGCGCGAACGGGGTTCGATTGTCGCAACGGAGAAAATGACGGCTGAGCGGGCGGCCGAGCTGCATGCGTCGTTTGATCGGAGAGCGCTGCAGGGCGCGGTATTCAATGTGTTCAAGTCGTATGTCGGAGGAGGCGTGGCGCGATGAGCCAGACTGATATTCAACAGGGCGGCGATCTTCTCATGGTCGCCATGCCGAAGGGCCGTATCTATAAGCAGGTCATCAAGCTGTTCCAGGAAGCGGGGCTGTCCATTCCAGATCTGGAGGAGACGCGCAAGCTCGTCATCGAGGTGCCTGAGGCGGGTATGTCCTTTATCATGGTGAAACCCGTAGACGTACCGACCTTCGTCGAATACGGCGTCGCGGACATCGGCATCGTCGGCAAAGACGTGCTAATGGAAGAGAACAAGGACGTCTACGAGCTGCTGGATCTGGGCATCGCCAAGTGCCGCATGTCGGTGATCGGTCTTCCGAACTGGAAGCCGAACATCCATCCGCGCGTGGCCACCAAATACCCCAACGTTGCTTCGCAATATTTTCGGGAGCAGGGCCAGCAGGTTGAGGTCATCAAGCTGAACGGTTCCATCGAGCTTGCGCCGCTCATCGGGCTCGCTGACCGGATCGTCGATATGGTGGAGACGGGCCAAACGCTGCGGGAGAACGGGTTGGTCGAGATGGAGCAGATCTTCGGCATTACGAGCCGGCTGATCGCCAACCGCGTCAGTTACCGAATGAAGAATGAAGCGATTCAAGGGCTTTGCGACCGTCTGCAGTCGGTTATCGGCAGCGGAGCGAGCGTATAAGCGATGCTGCGAAAGTGTCGGCGTCGCCCGGCGTATTAGAGGCCAACGAGAAGGTAGGGTTTCCTTGAGAGCGCCGCTTGGCGATCCAATGAGAGCTATAAGCGGTATCGTGTGCGCCGCTTGGCGGGGGCAACTCGCACGGGCTCGTCGGTCTCGGTATCGCATGTGCCGTTCGGTGCGGGGGCAACTCGCACAGAGGCGCTCGATCCGCCAGCGATCAAGCGCCGGTAGAGAGAGTGGGGCGGCGCCCGTTCTATAATAGCAGTTTGTTGCCGCATTCTAAGCTATAATGAAAGCTAGATGATAGATTCACGGGCAGGATGATTCCTGCCTTTCACTATACTCCCGGCATGTGAGGGAGCTGGAAGGGGAGAGTGCGCATGCGAGTGCTGCGCGCAGAGCAATTCGGGCTAACCCGGGAAGTCGAATACGGGACGCCAGAACAGAACGAGACGGTTCGCCAGATTGTGGAGAACGTACGCACGGAAGGCGATGCGGCGCTGCTGGCGTACACGGAGAAATTCGACGGAGTCCGGCTTGCGGCCGCCGAGCTGCGAGTGACGGCGGAAGAAATCCAACAAGCCTACGGCAAGGTGGAGGCGCCCTTCTTGGAGGCGATCCGCGAGGCGGCTGCCAATATCCGCGCCTTCCACGAGAAGCAGTTGAGACAGTCGTGGGTCGATGTTCAGCCGGACGGCACGATGCTGGGGCAAATTCTGCGTCCGCTGAAGCGTGTCGGCGTCTACGTGCCCGGCGGCAAGGCGGCGTACCCGTCTTCGGTGCTCATGAACGTCATTCCGGCGCAAGTGGCAGGCGTGCCGGAGATCGTGATGGTGACCCCTCCGGCCACGGGCGGCAAAGCCGGCATCGATCCGTACATTCTCGTCGCGGCGGCGGAGGCTGGCGTGAAGGAAATGTACCGCGTCGGCGGGGCGCAGGCGGTGGCGGCGCTGGCATACGGCACGGCATCGATCGCGCCGGTCGATAAAATTTGCGGGCCGGGCAACATCTATGTGGCGCTTGCGAAGCGGGCCGTCTTCGGCGCCGTGGACATCGACAGCATCGCGGGACCGAGCGAGATCGTCGTGCTTGCGGACGACACAGCTGATGCGGCTTATGTCGCGGCTGACCTGCTCTCGCAAGCGGAGCATGACGAGATGGCGTCCGCGATTCTAGTGACGACCTCGGCGAAGCTGGGCGATGCGGTTGCAGCGGAAGTGGAACGGCAGCTGGCGACGCTGCCGAAGGCGGACATCGCGCGCAAGTCGATCGACGCGAACGGCGCGATTTTGCTGGCGGACACGATGGATGAGGCGATCGCGGCGGTGAACCGGATGGCGCCGGAACACTTGGAAGTAATGGTCGCCGAGCCAATGGCGCTGCTTGGGCGCATCGAGAACGCGGGCGCGATTTTCCTTGGGCCGTACAGCTCCGAGCCTGTGGGCGATTATTTCGCGGGACCGAACCACATTCTCCCGACGAATGGCACGGCGAGATTCTCGTCGCCAGTGAACGTGGACGATTTCCTGAAGAAATCGAGCTTGATCTACTATAGCAAGGACGCGCTGCTCAAGAACGGCGAGAAAATCATGACGCTCGCCCGTCACGAGGGCTTGGAGGCGCACGCACGCGCGATCGGCATTCGGTTGGAGCGGGAAGGCGAACAGTAATCGAAGGAAAGCAGGGGATCTAAGATGGCGGAGAACACGATTCGCGCGGCCGAAGTGGCGCGCAAGACGAACGAGACGGATATTAAGCTGGCCTTCGCAATTGACGGCGGCGGCACGGCGAAGCTCGAGACGGATGTTCCGTTTCTGAACCATATGCTAGACCTGTTCACGAAGCACGGCCAATTCGACCTGACGGTCGATGCGCGCGGCGACGTGGAAATCGACGATCATCACACGGTAGAGGATATCGGCATCTGTCTCGGTCAGACGATCCAGCAGGCGCTGGGCGATAAACGCGGCATCAAGCGGTACGCCTCCGTGTTCGTACCGATGGACGAGGCGCTGGCGCAGGTCGTCGTCGACCTGTCGAACCGTCCGCATTTCGAATATCGGGCGCAGTACCCGTCCCAGCAGGTCGGTTCCTTCCAGGTCGAGCTCGTGCAAGAGTTCCTGTGGAAGCTGGCGCTGGAAGCGCGGATGACGCTGCACGTGATCGTACACTACGGACAGAATACCCACCACATGATTGAGGCGGTGTTCAAAGCGCTCGGCCGCGCCTTGGACGAAGCGACGAGCATTGATCCACGCGTGCAAGGAGTGCCTTCGACGAAAGGGGTGCTGTAGGATGATCGCCATCATCGATTACGGCATGGGTAATTTGCACAGCGTCAGCAAGGCGGTCGAACGACTCGGCTTCGAAGCTGTCGTGACCGATGACGAGGCGGTGATCATGAGCGCGGAGGGCGCGATTCTGCCGGGTGTCGGCGCGTTCGGCGACGCGATGGACAATCTGCGCGCGACCGGGATGGATAGCCTAGCTAAGCGGTATGCAGCCTCCGGTAAGCCGCTGCTCGGCATTTGCTTAGGGATGCAGCTGCTGTTCGACCAGAGCGAGGAGCACGGACTGAACGATGGTCTGGCGCTGCTGCCCGGCCAAGTCATCCGGTTCCAAGGGGATTACAAGGTGCCGCACATGGGCTGGAATAAGCTGAGCTTCGTCCAGGATAGCCCGCTCTTCGCGGGATTGTCCGAAGGTCATGTGTACTTCGTGCACTCCTATCACGTGAAGCCTGCCCGGCAGGGCGACCTGTTGGCTACGACCGACTATTATCAGCCGGTAACGGCCATCGTCGGCAGTGGCAATGTGTACGGCATGCAGTTCCACCCGGAGAAGAGCGGCGAGCTCGGCATGCAGCTGCTGCGGAATTTCTTGACCTTGACGGGCGCGAAACAGACGCAGCGCGTGAACGAATAAGTTGATATCGCGGGAGCGGGTATCCCGCGCAGATGATCGGATGGAAGAGGAGGCGGCGTTATGCTGGCCAAACGGATTATACCCTGTCTGGACGTGAAGGACGGGCGCGTCGTCAAAGGCGTGAATTTCGTGAACTTGCGCGATGCAGGCGACCCGGTGGAGCTTGCGGCGATCTATGATAAAGAAGGCGCGGATGAGCTCGTCTTCCTGGATATCTCGGCTTCTCACGAAGGGCGGGCGACGATGATCGAGGTGGTGCGCAAGACGGCGGGCGAGATTACGATCCCGTTCACCGTTGGCGGAGGCATAGCCCATGTCGACGACATGAAGCGGCTGCTGCGCGCCGGCGCGGACAAGATCGGCATTAACACGGCGGCCGTGGTGAACCCGCAGCTCGTGGAGGACGGCGCGCGTAAGTTCGGCTCGCAGTGCATCGTCGTTGCGGTCGACGCGAAGTTCAACCCGGAGTGGGGCGAATGGGAAGTGTACACGCACGGCGGACGCAAGACGACCGGCATCCGGGCGCTCGAATGGGTGAAGCGGGTCGAACAGCTTGGAGCGGGAGAGATTCTGCTCACGAGCATGGACGCCGATGGCACGAAGGACGGCTTCGACGTGAAGCTGACGCGCGCGGTGTCCGACTTGGTCGGTATTCCGGTAATCGCGTCGGGCGGCGCGGGACGCGCCTCGCATTTTGCCGACGTGTTCGAAGCGGGGCGGGCCGATGCGGGACTTGCAGCGACGATATTTCACTATAAAGAATTGACGATCGCAGACGTGAAGAACGACCTGCGCAGCAAAGGAGTCGAGGTTCGATGAGCCACAACGAAGGCGCCGCGCTGGCGGAGAGGATCAAATGGGACGAAAGCGGCCTCGTGCCGACGATCGTGCAGGATTACAGCAGCAAAGAAGTGCTCATGCTGGCGTACATGAACCGCGAGTCGCTCGCGAAGTCGCTCGAGACCGGCTCGACGTGGTTCTGGAGCCGTTCCCGCGGCGAGCTATGGAACAAAGGCGCGACGAGCGGCCATACGCAGCGCATCGTCTCCATGCACTATGACTGCGACGGCGACACGGTGCTGGCGCGGGTGGAGCAGCAGGGTCCTGCCTGCCATACGGGCAAGTACAGCTGCTTCTTTAACGAAGTCGAAGGATTCGCGCGTCAAGATGCGGAAGGACAAGCGGCGGAAGGCGCGGCAGATCGCTTCGCGATGCTGAGCCAGCTCGAGAGCGTTATCGCTTCCCGCCATGCGGAGCGTCCGGAAGGCGCCTACACGACGTATCTGTTCGATAAGGGCGTCGACAAGATCCTCAAGAAGATCGGCGAGGAAGCCGGCGAAGTGATCATTGCGGCCAAGAACAACGACAATACCGAGCTTCGTTACGAAGCGAGCGACCTGCTCTTCCATCTGATGGTGCTGCTCCGCGAGCGCGGCCTGCCGCTAGATGATCTGATGTACGAGCTCGGACGCCGCTACAACAAACCGAAATCGGCTTATCAGCTTAGCGAATAGGACGGAACACCGAAGCCGAGCCCGCAGTACGCGGAAGCTCGGTTTCGTGCTGCTCCGCGACCAGAGAGTAGAAAGGCGGCGTCAGACGAACATGAAAATCGATTACCATACGCACCACGTCCGCTGCGGACACGCGGTTGGCACGCTGGAAGAGTACGTTAAGCGCGGCATCGAGATCGGGCTGGATCAGCTCGGCTTATCCGACCATATGCCGCTGCTGCATGTTGACCCCGCGACGTATTACCCGGAGATGGCTATGCCGATGGAAGAGCTCCCGCGTTACGTGGAAGAAGCGTTCGGGCTTAAAGAGAAGTATAAAGGCCAGATCGACGTTCGCGTCGGGCTCGAGGGCGATTATATCGAAGGCTGCGAGGAGCAGATCGAGCGCATTATCCGTGCTTACCCGTGGGATTACGTGATCGGATCGGTGCATTTTCTCGGGACGTGGGACATCTCAGACTTCCGGCAGACCCACGAGTGGGAGGGGCGCGACCGGATGGCGGTGTACGCGCAGTATTACGACGCGGTCCAGAAGGCGTGCGCGACCGGATTTTACGACTATATCGGCCATATCGACGTCATCAAGCGGTTCGGCTTCAAGCCGGAGGGAGACGTAACCCCGCTGGAGGACGCCGCGCTGGAAGCGGTCCGTGCGCACGGGCTGGCAATTGAGCTGAACGCCTCCGGTCTTCGGATGCCGGTCGCGGAGATGTTCCCGAGCCGCAGAATGCTGTCGAAGGCGCTCGAATTGGGAATTCCGCTCACGATTGGCTCCGACGCGCATCAGCCGGAACGGCTTGGGCAATATTTAGAGGAAGCCCGCGCGCTCTTGAAAGAAGCTGGTTTCACGCAGCTGGCCACGTTCGAAAGTCGCAGACGCATTATGATTGATTTTTGAATTATTTTTAAAGTTATGTATAATGGAAGTTGTCGAAACAAGCTACGTTATGCAAATTTAGTGGTCTAATCGCTCAGGAGGGTATCATGTTTAGCGACAAGGTGCGTATTTTTTCGGGTTCCTCGAACCCGAAGCTTGCCGAGCAGATCAGCGCCGAACTCGGCCTGCCGCTTGGCAAAATCAAAGTGTCCCGTTTCAAAAGCGGCGAGATCTACGTCCACTACGAGGAGACGATCCGCAACTGCGACGTCTTCCTGGTGCAGTCGTTCTCGCATCCGATCAACGATCATTTTGTCGAACTACTCGTCATGATTGACGCCGCGAAACGCGCTTCCGCACGCACGGTGAATATTGTCGTGCCGTATTACGGTTATGCGCGCCAGGAGCGGAAAGCCGCACCGCGCGAGCCGATTTCGGCGAAAATGCTGGCGGATGTGCTCAGCACGGTCGGCGCGACGCGCGTCGTGACGATCGATCTGCATGCGCCGGCGATCCAAGGGTTCTTCAACATTCCGGTCGATCATTTGACTGGCCTGGACTTGATCAGCGACTATTTGAAATCGAAAGACATTCCGAATCCGATCGTGGTTTCACCGGACGCGGGACGCGCTTCCACGGCCGAGAAACTCGCCAATTACCTGGATGCGCCGTTCGCCATCATGATCAAGAAGCGTCCGGCTCATAATGAATCGGTCATTACGCACGTCATCGGCGACGTCGAAGGCCAGACGCCGATCATTATCGAAGACCTGATCGATACGGGCACGACCATTGTCAACGTCGTAGAGGGACTGAAGGAACGCGGGGCGCATGACGTCTACGTGTGCGCGACGCATCCGCTCTTCTCCGGCCCTGCATTGCAGCGATTGGACCACCCGAATATTAAAGAAGTCGTCGTAACCGACTCGATCGCGCTTCCGGATAACCGTTCCGACCGGTTCAAGGTGCTCTCCGTGGCGCCGATTCTGGCCGAGACGGTCCGGATCATCATCGAAGGCGGTTCGATCAGCACATTGTTCAAAAACGCGGGCATCTAAGCCGATCCCGCCATTAGCACGACAATCGAATCGCGGACGAATCAGAGGCAAAGGCGGCAGAATTCCCGTACACCCCTCCCTTACGAAACCGCGCGCGAGAAGCGCGTTCGTATTGGGGCAGGAAGCGGGCTGCCGCCTTGCTTCGGGTACGTCCGCGATTTCGTCCCCATGCAGAATGCATAACTTTCATGGCTATGCATCCTGTGTTTCACCATCGCTGAATGCTGCATTCACAATCCTCGGATTGTGAACGCAAACCACTCAGCTGATCAGTAATGAAACGCGCGCTGCCACTTCAAACTGGTGCTAACTGTTTCATCTTGCATATTCTTTTCGTGTATGGATAGGCTGCGCTATGGTATAATCGTAGCAACTTTAAGGATGGACCGGGGAGGTGCCTTGCGAATGAAAGAGAAGAAGCGTGCGGCCGCGCCAAGTCATAAAACAAACATCATACCGATTCACTGGGACGCCACTTTCTTTTTCGAACGGGCGGTGCGCTCGCTGGATCGATATCATTATGACAAGGCACTGAAGTATTTTCGCCGCGCGGTCGAATACGAGCCGGACAATCCGGTCAACCATTGCAACATGGCCGGGATCTTGTCCGAGATGGGCAACTATGAGGAATCCAACAACGTGCTCCGCCGCATCGTCGACACGCTCGACCCCGCGATGACGGAGTGCCACTTCTATATGGCGAACAATTTCGCCAACATGGAGCAATACGAGGCAGCCGAAGACGCGCTGATTCGCTATCTCGAGGAGGACGCCGAGGGCCAGTTCCTTGACGAAGCGGAAGAGATGATGGAGCTGCTTCATTACGAGCTGGAGCGTCCGATGAAGATCGCGTCGGTCAAGGCGCGCGAAGGATATTTCGAGCATGACCAAGCCCGCGCGATGCTGGAGGAAGGCAAGTTCGCGGAGGCCGTGCGCCTGCTGGAGACGATCGTCGAGAAGAACGGTGAGTTCCTGGCGGCCCGCAACAACCTGGCACTGGCGTATTATTACATGGGCCTGTTCGACAAAGCCATGACAACGATCCAGGAAGTGCTCGCGCAGGAATCCGGTAATTTGCACGCGCTGTGCAATCTGGCGATTTTCCATCAGCATGCCGGCGACACGGAAGCGCTCCGGCCGCTCGTCGAACTGCTGCGCAAGACGGTGCCGTTCCATCAAGAGCATGTGTTCAAGCTGGCGACGACGATGGGGATACTCGGCGAGCATGGCCAGGCGTATCGCCATTTCCTCCGGCTGATGAAGGACGGCGCACTGCGCGACGATGCCTGCCTGTATCATTACACGGCCGTAGCGGCTTGGAATATCGGGCGTATGAACGAGGCTGAACGATTCTGGCAGCAAGCGGCGAAGATGGATCCGAAATCGAACGTGCCCGGCTATTATTTGGAGCAACTGACGCGCGTTCGCGCCGGTGGGGAAACCGGTATTGCGAGCTATCACTATCATCTGCCGTTCGAAGAGCAATTCAAGTTGTGGGAGAAATCGAGCGAGACGCTGCCCGACCACTTGAAACGCGACCCGCTCGTGCGTTCCTCGTTCTTCTGGGCGCTGCGCCATGGCGACCGCGGCACGAAGCTGCAGGTCATTCAGGCGCTCGGCATGATCGCGGACAACGAAGTGAAAGACGCGCTGCGCGCGTTTATCCAAGAGGAACAGGAAGACGACTACTTGAAGCGTATTGCGGTATTCGTCCTTCGTACGATCGGCGTGCACGAGGCGCTGGAGGCTCACTTGGAAGGCAAGGCGACGACGATTGAGCACAGCCGCATGCCTTCGCGCCTGCCGGAGTGGGACCCGAAGTGGCAGGAGGTGCTCGAAGCCGCGCTCGGACGGATGAACAAGCAATACGATCTGGTTCAGCAGCACGACTTGCTGACGCTGTGGATCGATTTTCTCTCCCGCGTGTATCCGGATGCGCCCAAGCTGGGTAAGGTTGAAGGATGGGCGGCCGCGCTGGAATATTTGACGGCGAAGATGCACCGGCGGACGATTTCGTACCACGAAGTGTCGGAGCGTTACGGAACGTCGATCGCAACGGTAAGCAAATGCGCCAAGCGTATTGATGAAATTTGCGGGATTAAGGAAAAAATGAAAATGATCTTCCCTGCCTTGGACACCAAAGGCGAAGCATAAGCAACGCGTTGGGCATTCGCGATGTTCATGCGTGCAGGCCCCGGCCATGGCGGGCGCAGGTTGGATAGCAAAGGAGGCATTCTCGAATGTACAAGGCGATTATTATCGGTACTGGTCCAGCCGGATTGACGGCAGCGATCTACTTGGCGCGGGCGAACATGAACCCGCTGGTCATTGAAGGTCCCGAGCCCGGCGGCCAATTGACGACGACGACGGAAGTGGAGAACTTCCCAGGGTTCCCGGAAGGGATCATGGGTCCTGATCTCATGGCGAACATGCGCAAGCAAGCGGAGCGCTTCGGCGCGGAGTTCCGCACCGGCTGGGTCAACTCGGTCGATACGTCGAAGCGTCCATTCACCCTGCAGGTGGAAGGACAAGGCGAATTGCAGGCAGAGACGCTCATCATCTCGACGGGGGCGTCGGCGAAGTACCTGGGCATCCCGAACGAGCGCGAGAATGTCGGCCGCGGCGTGAGCACCTGCGCGACGTGCGATGGTTTCTTCTTCCGAGGGAAGAAGATTATCGTCGTCGGGGGCGGCGACTCGGCGATGGAGGAGGCGAATTTCCTGACGCGATTCGCATCGGAAGTGGTTCTGGTACACCGCCGCGAGGAGATGCGCGCCTCGAAGATCATGCAGGATCGGGCACGCGAGAACGGCAAGATCAGCTGGGCGCTTAACCGCACGCCGCTGGAAGTCGTGGCCGGCCCGATGGGCGTCACGGGACTTAAGGTTCGCAACAACGCGAGCGGCGAAGAGGAAGTACTGGAGACGAACGGCATCTTCGTGGCGATCGGCCACACGCCGAACACGAAGTTCCTTGGCGGCCAGCTGGAGGTCGACGAGACCGGCTATCTGATCACGAAGCCGGGCACGAGCGAGACGAGTATCCCGGGCATCTTTGCCTGCGGCGACGTGCAAGACAACAAGTACAGACAGGCGGTCACCGCGGCGGGCAGCGGCTGTATGGCGGCGCTCGATTGCGAGAAGTTCCTCGAAGGACACGCGGTTCATGATTGGAGTCAGTCGTTGTAATTCAAGCAAGGTTAAGGCGGCCGCATCGCCGGACGCCAACTGAAGGGACGCTGCCGGATCTGATCCAGGCAGCGTCGTTTCGCGTCAACGCGCCGCTCCTGCTAGAGAGTCTTGACCGCCTCCTTTGGCGTCACTTATAGTGGGAACAGCAGCAACCCAACCATTATTGTAGAGGTGGCTTTATTCATGTCTGAGAAAATTGTTGTTGGCGTAGATATCGGCGGCACTTCCGTCAAAGTAGGGATTTGCGATTTGAACGGCGCACTGCTTCATACGTACGAAGGACCGACGGAGGCCGATAAAGGCACGGAAGTGGCGTGCAACAATATCGCTTCCTACGCGCGGCTCATCGTCGAGCAATCTCCGTACAGCTGGGAACAAGTGGAGGGCGTCGGCGTCGGTACCGCCGGTTTTCTCGATATTCCGAACGGCATCATTAAATTTTCCCCGAATCTCGGCTTCCGCAACGTACCGCTGAAGGCGATTCTCGAAGAGAAGCTTGGCAAGAAGGTGCTCGTCAACAATGACGCGAACGTTGCGGCGCTTGGCGAAGCTTGGGCCGGCGCGGGTCGCGGCGTGGATCACTGCGTCTGCTACACGCTCGGTACGGGCGTTGGCGGCGGCATCATCATCGGCGGCAAAATCGTGGAGGGCTTCGCGGGCATGGCGGGCGAGCTCGGCCATATGTCCATCGTGCCGGACCTGGAAGCGATTCAATGCGGCTGCGGCAAAATGGGCTGCTTGGAGACCGTATCGTCCGCGACGGGCATCATCCGCATGGCGAAGGACGCGGTAGAACGCGGCGACCGGACGTCCCTGTCGTTCGTGCCGAACATTATGGCCAAGGATGTCGTGGACGCGGCGAAGGCAGGCGACGAAGTGGCAGCCCGCATCGTGACGCGCGCAGCGTACTACTTGGGCAAGTCCATGGCGCAAGTCGCGGTCGTGCTGAACCCTCAGCGTTTCATTGTGGGCGGCGGCGTTTCCAAGGCAGGCGAGTTCTTGTTCGAGCAGATCCGTGAGGCCTTCCAAAAGGCAACGCCGGATATCGTCGCAGAAGGCGTGGAAATCGTGCCGGCCGTACTGGGCAACAACGCAGGCGTCGTCGGCGCGGCAGGACTTATTATTCGTTCGTAATTGAAGCAGGTCTGACGATCAACGAGCAGAGCTTGCTTTCACATAAGACGCCTACGGTTCGGCGCTTCGGCGCCGGACGGCGTTATTTTCGATTTGGGTAGGAGGAACCGGCGATGGAAACGGGAACGGCGATGGCGAAACTGGTCATCATCACAGGGATGTCGGGCGCGGGCAAAACGATCGCGGTGCAGAGCCTCGAGGATCTCGGTTTTTTCTGCGTCGACAATTTACCTCCGGTGCTGATCCCGAAATTCGCCGAGCTGATCGAGCAGTCGAACGGCAAAATCGGCAAGGTCGCGCTGGTCATCGACCTGCGTGGACGGGAGTTTTTCACGGCGTTATCGGAGTCGCTGAATTATTTGAAGGACCACTACACGATCGGGTACGAGATTCTGTTTCTCGACGCGACGGATAGCGTGCTCGTGCAGCGCTATAAGGAAAGCCGCCGGCGCCACCCGCTTGCTCCCGAAGGGCTTCCGCTGGAAGGCATTCAGCATGAACGCCGCCTGCTGGAAGATTTGAAGGGCTGGGCGACGCAGGTGATCGACACGAGCAGCTTGAAGCCGCTGCAGTTGAAGGACCGGATCATGTCGCGATTCACGAACGTGGACCAAAGCTCGATTTCGGTCAATGTTACCTCGTTCGGGTTCAAGTACGGCATCCCGATTGACGCGGACTTGATTTACGACGTTCGTTTTCTTCCGAATCCCCATTACGTCGAGCAGCTGCGCCCGAACACGGGCCAGGATCCTGAAGTGTACGACTACGTCATGAAGTGGCCGGAGACGCAAACATTCCTGACAAAGCTGCTCGATATGCTGCAATTCCTTATTCCGCAATACCGCAAAGAAGGCAAGAGCCAGGTCGTCATCGGGATCGGCTGCACGGGCGGCAAACATCGCTCGGTCGCGATCGCCGAATACTTGGGCCGCATGCTGGGCGCAAGCGATACCGAGACGATCCGGGTCAGCCACCGCGATGCGGAACGCGATCGGCACTAGAGGTGAACGGATGAAGCAGAAACGCACGACACCAGAAGAACGACTTCCCCGTATTGTCGTCATCGGCGGCGGTACGGGGCTCTCCGTTATGCTGAGGGGATTGAAGGAGAAGCCGCTTGATATTACCGCCATCGTGACGGTGGCGGACGACGGGGGCAGCTCGGGCATCCTGCGCAGCGAGCTCCAAATGCCGCCGCCCGGCGATATCCGCAACGTGCTCATCGCCCTTGCGGACGTCGAACCATTGCTCGCCCAGATGCTGCAATACCGGTTCAATACAGGAGCGGGGCTTGCCGGACATAGTCTAGGCAATCTCATGCTGGCGGCGATGACGGAAATCTCGGGCGATTTCGTGACGGGCGTCCGGGAATTAAGCCGGGTATTGGCCGTTCGGGGGCGCGTGCTTCCGGCGGCGGGGCAAGCGATCGTGCTGCACGCCGAGATGGAGGATGGCTCCATTGTAACGGGGGAATCGAACATCCCGAAGGCGGGGCAAGCGATCAAGCGGGTATTCATCGAGCCGGCAGAGGTCGAGCCGCTGGAAGAAGCGGTCGAAGCGATTCGGGAAGCGGATGCCATCCTGATTGGACCGGGAAGTCTATATACGAGCATTATACCGAACCTGCTCGTGCCGAAGTTAGCTGAAGCGATCGTCGAATCGGATGCGGTCAAGATGTTCGTCTGCAACGTCATGACGCAACCGGGCGAGACGGACGATTATTCGGTCGGGGATCATCTCGACGCGGTGCATGCCCATATCGGCAAGCATCTGTTCGACTATGTCATCGTGAACAACGGCGAAATTCCGCCGCAGGTGCAAGAACGTTACGCCGAGAAAGGCGCCAAGGCCGTCCATTTGGATCTGGAGGAAGTCCAGAGCCGAGGCTACAAGGTCATTGCCGACCGGCTTGTGCTGTTCCGCACGTATTTGCGGCACGACGCGGCGCGGCTGAGTCACCATATTTATCAGCTTGTCGAAGATTGGATGAATCGAAAGAGGTGAACAACGATGTCTTTTGCAGCGCAAACGAAGAAAGAATTGACGATGATTGAAGCCGATCCGTGCTGCGAAAAGGCGGAACTGTCCGCGCTCATTCGAATGAACGGCTCCGTTCAACTCTCCAATCGCAAAGTCATACTCGATATCTCGACAGAGAACGCCGCAATCGCAAGGCGAATCTATTCGCTGATCAAAAAACAGTTTGCGGTACATACCGAACTGCTCGTGCGCAAGAAGATGCGGCTAAAGAAAAACAATGTCTACATTGTCCGCATCCCGGTCAACGTGCAAGAGATTCTAAGCGAGCTGCGTATCGTCTCCGAAGGTTTCATGTTCAATCAGGGCATAGACAAGGAGATGCTCCGCAAATCGTGCTGCAAACGATCTTATTTGCGCGGGGCGTTCCTCGCTGGCGGATCGGTCAACAATCCGGAGGGTTCCTCTTATCATCTGGAGATCGCCTGCATGTATGAAGAGCATTGCCAGGCGCTCGTAGAACTGGCCAACAAGTTCGACTTGAACGCTAGATGCATCGAGCGGAAGAAAGGCTTTATCTTCTACATGAAAGAGGGCGAGAAAATTATCGAGCTTTTGAACATTATCGGCGCGCATCAGGCGCTCTTTAAGTTCGAGGACGTCCGCATTATGCGCGACATGCGCAATTCCGTCAATCGCATCGTCAACTGCGAGACGGCGAATTTGAATAAGACGATCGGCGCCGCCGTGCGTCAAATCGATAATATAAAGCTGCTGCAGAAACAAGTCGGCCTCGATAGCCTGCCCGATAAGCTGCGAGAAGTTGCCGAAATCCGTCTCATGCATCCGGACATGAACTTGAAGGAAGTCGGGGAGATGCTTAAGGGCAAGGTGAGCAAGTCCGGCGTCAACCATCGGCTGCGCAAAATCGACGAGATTGCGGAAAAGTTACGGAATGGCTAAGTGCAAGGCTAGTGCTTGCGCAACAAAAGTGATATAATGTTGATTAAAATGACGTTTTGCACTCGTGAATCGCACGATTGAATTTCGTATAGGGGGTAAGGTTTTGATGACAAGGCACCCGGTTGTCGTTCGTCTGAAAACAGGTCTCCACGCAAGACCGGCCGCGCTTTTCGTTCAGGAAGCGAACAAGTTCTCGTCCGAAGTCTTCGTAGAGAAGGACGATAAGAAAGTGAACGCGAAATCGATTATGGGTATTATGAGCCTGGCCATCAGCTCCGGTACCGAGGTGACAATCAGCGCGGAAGGATCGGACGCCGATCAAGCTGTAACCGCTTTAGTGAACCTGGTCAGCAAGGAAGAACTGGAGAACCAATAATGGACCAAAGGAAGAGCTCCCGGAAGGGGGCTTTTTTTAGTTTCGCGCGTGCTGGGAGGCGCACCTCTTGAGGCTGCGGAACGGGCATATCCGTCATAAGCAGGCTGTTGATTCACCGTCGAAGCGGAAATGCTTAAGGACGTGCAACAATTCGGGCAGCGAATACGTTTAGTAGTCACAAACCAAGAAGAAGGGTGTTGGGATGCGATGACACGATTCACGCATGACGGACAGACGGAGCAGCAGAGTAAGACAAGCAAAGGGAAAAAGCGGCCGATGCTGCTATTGGTGCCCGCGCTCGCGGTGGCGATCGGGTTCGGAACGATAATCGGGGCCGGCGGTCCAACCCCCTTCGTAAAGGCGGCGGAGACGGTGAGCGTAGAGCGGGGACTGATTACGGTAGAGGGTAAGGGCGAGATTAAGGTCGCGCCGGATGTGGCATACATGAATGTCGGGGTGGAGACGAAAGCGGCGACGGCCAAGGAAGCGCAGGCGAAGAACGCGGCCCAATTCGCTTCGATCGAGAAGCTGCTCTTCACGACCTACAAGTTGGATAAGAAAGACGTGAAGACGACGGGCTTCTATGTTCAGCCGCAGTATCAGTACAATGAGAAGGACGGCACGAGCAAAATTATCGGGTACACCGCGACGCACAGTATCGAGATTACGAGTCGCAAACTCGACGGCATCGGCGCGCTGCTGGATAACTTATCGACCGCTGGGGCCAACCGCATTGACGGGATCCGGTTCGATGTGGAGAATCAAGAGCAATACGAACTGCAGGCCATGGAGAAGGCGATGGCCCAGGCGAAGCGCAAAGCCGACGTGCTCGCGAAAGCCGGCGGCCGCGCGGTGAAACAAGTGGTCAACATTACGCAGGGGAACGTCGCGAGCGTGCCGATCTTCCAAACGGCGAAGCTCATGGCGGAATCCACGGCCGACATGGCGGGCGGAAGCTCCGTGCAGACCGGCGAGATCACGATCGGCACGAGCGTGACCGTTTCCTACGATATGCAATAAGAAAAAGGCAGCTGCCGGTGACGGCAGCTGCCTTTTTCTCTGGGCTTGTATGACGACCGGTTCTCGTAGGAAGTGAAGTCGCGCGGTTAATTGTTGTCGTTGTCGATAAGCGAGATGCCGCGCTGTTCAAGCGCTTGTTCGATGAGGGCGATGAATTCGTGCGACAGACGCATCGCTTTGGCTTCGTGATAGACCTCTAAGAGGTGCGTATCGCTAAGCGGGCGAAGCAGCATCGATTTGTCTTGCATGGGCAAATAAATATTCGGCTCGGACGGCGAATTGTCCGATTCCCGGATGAAGGAGACGCCGAACGCAGGAGGATAAGATTCATAAAACGCAGGATCTTCACTCTCGTGACGAAGAAAGGAGCGAACACTTGCGGCAGATTGTGATCGATTCATAACGAAAGCAACTCCATAAAATAAAATTTGATATGCCCTAACGTAAGGTGTAATTGGAATGATTTAGTACATCGTATCATGAAAGCGGCTTGGCGTGGTCATGAATTCGGAGCATTGAATATTTCTTGACAACGCGAAGCTTCTGTGATAATAAGAGGATTTCGTGTCTGGAGAATAAATAAAGACCCGGCATGCGAGCTGCCGGGTCTTTATGAATATGAGGAGTGTTACAGTTTCTCGATGACCTTATCGACGAGGCCGTAGTTGGCTGCTTCTGCTGCGCTCATGAAATAGTCGCGGTCCGTATCGCGCTCGATTTTCTCCAGCGGCTGTCCCGTACGCTCGGACAAGATCCGGTTGAGCGTGTCGCGGGTCTTGAGGATATGTTTGGCGCGGATCTCGATATCGCTTGCCTGTCCTTGCGCGCCGCCGAGCGGCTGGTGAATCATGACTTCGCTGTTCGGAAGGGCAAAACGTTTACCTTTGGCGCCAGCGGCCAGCAGGAATGCGCCCATGGAAGCAGCGAGTCCGACGCAGATCGTGGAGACATCCGGCTTGATGAACTGCATCGTATCGAATATGGCGAGACCTGCGGAGACTGAACCGCCAGGACTGTTGATGTAAAGCGAAATGTCTTTCTCCGGATCATCCGCCGCCAGAAAAAGCAATTGCGCGATGATGGAGTTGGCGACGACGTCGTTCACCGGCGTGCCGAGGAAGACGATGCGATCCTTTAACAGACGGGAGTAAATGTCGTAGGCGCGTTCGCCGCGGTTGCTTTGCTCAATGACCATAGGTACGAAATTCATGTCCAAGTCCCTCCTTAATGGTTATCAAGTATTGCCTCGGCCCGCGGGTTTAAAACCCGATCCGGGGCAGGCTATGTTAGCGTAAGCTCATCATACCGGATTGCTTCGCAAAAGTCAAAAATGGTCAGACTATAAAAACAAAAAAACCGGCCATGGCCGGTTGTTGCTGCGTTATTCGTTCAGTTGTGAAGTTAGATGGCGCGCCCGCGAGGGATCGAACCTCGATCTCAGGCTCCGGAGGCCTACGTCATATCCATTGGACCACGGGCGCGTATTCAATAAGCGATAGCGAGATTCATTGTAACCCAAACAAAACGAAAATGCAAGTAGCTTCAAAAAGAAAAAAATATGCAAAAGGGCACCGGTAACCGGTTTCATTTGGAAAACCCAACTTGCTCCTCCTAGAGGATTGGAGTACAATAAAGGTGGGACTTAAAATGAACAGGTGGGACGCTTCGTGTCCCTGTTAGTTTGGGGCCCAATTCGGCAATAATGGAGTGGATGTGAGCAGCATGCAGTCTCTCATCGAAATACAACAGAAGCTCCTGCCGGATCTGCTCGTTGTGATGAAGAAGCGTTATCTCATCCTCCGCCAGGTGATGCTCTCTGATATGATCGGACGCCGCACGCTGGCAGCCTCGCTCGAGATGACGGAGCGGGTATTACGGGCCGAGACCGATTTTCTGAAATCGCAAGGACTGCTTCAGATCGAGGCAGGCGGTATGCGCATTACAGAAGAGGGTAAGAAACTTCTGGACGAGATGGAGCCGCACTATCAGCAGATGTTCGGCTTGTCTGATCTGGAGGAACGCATTCGCACCCGGTATGGATTGAAGCAGGTCGTGATTGTGCCTGGCGATTCCGATACTTCGCGGCATACCAAACGCGAGCTTGGCTTAGCCGGATGCGCCGTGCTGCGCAAGTATATGGAGAAAGACGACGTCGTCGCGATCACTGGCGGCACGACACTTGCGCAAGTAGCCAATCAGCTGACGACGCAGACGCCGCTGAAAGGTAATTGGTTCGTGCCTGCACGAGGCGGACTCGGCGAAAGCATGGACTATCAGGCGAATACGCTGGCTTCTACGATGGCCAAACGGACGGGAGCGCAATACCGGCTGCTGCACGTACCGGATCATCTGGGCGAAGAAGCGTACACGACGCTCATGCAGGAACCGAACGTGCGAGAAATCGTGGATGTCATCCGAAGCGCCCGCATTGTCGTACACGGCATCGGGGACGCTATGGTCATGGCACGCAGACGACGGCTGGACGCGACCTTCTTCGAGGCTTTGCAATCGGAAGGGGCGCACGCCGAGGCGTTCGGGTATTATTTCGACCGGACCGGCACCGTCGTACACCGCATGCCTACTATTGGACTGCGGCTCGAAGACATCATGGCGACCGAAGTGGTCATTGCGATCGCTGGCGGACGCAGCAAGGGCGAAGCAATTGCCGCGATTATGCAATTCGGGCACGACGATGTGCTCGTCACCGATGAGGCGGCCGCGCTAGAGATCGCCGCGCTGCTCGACCGGGAAGCTTCGAATAGCAATACGTGATCTTGACCGACGCGAGCAAAGCCGCAAGGCAGTGCTTGCACGAGGTCTTGAGATATATTGAAAATTACCTTTAGGAGGCAGAACTAACATGGTAAAAGTAGGTATTAACGGATTTGGCCGTATCGGCCGCAACGTATTCCGCGCATCTTTCAACAACCCGAACGTAGAGATCGTTGCAGTCAACGACCTGACAGACACGAACACGCTGGCTCACCTGCTCAAATATGACACGACGCACGGCAAATTCGAAGGCACCGTAGAAGCTAAAGAAGGCGCCTTGATCGTAAACGGCAAAGAAATCAAAGTATTCGCTGAGCGTAACCCAGAGAACCTTCCTTGGGCATCCGTAGGCGCAGAGATCGTCGTTGAATCGACGGGTATCTTCACGGCGAAAGAAAAAGCCGAGCTTCACCTGAAAGGCGGCGCGAAGAAAGTTATCATCTCCGCTCCAGCTACGAACGAAGACATCACCGTTGTTATGGGCGTAAACGAAGCCAAATACGATCCATCCGCTCACACGGTTATCTCCAACGCTTCTTGCACGACGAACTGCCTGGCGCCATTCGCGAAAGTCCTGAACGACAAGTTCGGCATCGTTAAAGGCATGATGACGACTGTTCACTCGTACACGAACGACCAATCCGTTCTCGACGTTCCTCACAAAGACCTGCGCCGTGCTCGCGCAGCTGCTGAGAACATCATTCCTTCGTCCACGGGCGCTGCTAAAGCGGTATCCCTGGTACTGCCTGAGCTGAAAGGCAAACTGAACGGCATGGCTATGCGCGTTCCTACGCCTAACGTTTCCGTAACGGACCTCGTTGCTGAGCTGAAAGTCAACGTAACGGTTGAAGAAGTCAACGCTGCGCTGAAATCCGCTTCCGAAGGCCCGCTGAAAGGCATCCTTAACTTCTCCGAAGAGCCGCTTGTATCGAGCGACTACAACGGCGACCCAGCTTCCTCGACGATCGACGCGCTGTCGACGATGGTTGTAGAAGGCAACATGGTTAAAGTCGTTTCCTGGTATGACAACGAGTGGGGCTACTCCAACCGCGTTGTTGACCTGGCTGCATATATCGCATCCAAAGGTCTGTAATAGCCGACTTTTGAATAGAGACGAAGGAGCTGCTGACCGCAGCTCCTTCGCTACAGTTTGTCATACTTAAACGAGACCATAACGAGCATGTCCCCGGTCAAGAGGGACAGCCATAGGATAGCAGTGGAGCGTGGATATAGATAGCGGACTCTGAAGCCGACATGGGATAGGGGTTCAACATACCGGGAGGGAAACGCAATGAACAAGAAGAGTGTACGCGACGTCGAATTGAGCGGCAAACGCGTTTTTGTGCGTGTGGACTTCAACGTGCCTGTAGAGAACGGCGCAATCACGGATGACAAGCGGATCCGCGAGACGCTGCCGACCATCAACTACTTGATCGAGAACGGCGCGAAAGTGATCCTGGCGAGCCATATGGGCCGTCCGCAAGGCCAAGTCGTAGAAGAGCTTCGTCTTACGGCGCAAGCAGCCCGTCTGTCCGAGCTGCTCGGCAAGCCGGTGACGAAAGCAAACGAAGCGGTTGGCGAAGAAGTGAAAGCGCAAGTCGCGGCTCTGAATGCAGGCGACGTGCTTCTGCTCGAGAACGTTCGTTTCTACCCGGGCGAAGAGAAGAACGACGCCGAACTTGCGAAGCAATTCGCGGAGCTTGCGGATCTGTTCGTCAATGACGCTTTCGGCGCGGCTCACCGCGCGCACGCTTCGACGGAAGGCATCGCGCATCACCTGCCGGCGGTATCCGGCCTGCTGATGGAGCGCGAGCTGGACGTGCTCGGCAAAGCGCTGAACAACCCGGAGCGTCCGTTCACGGCGATCGTCGGCGGTTCGAAGGTTAAAGACAAAATCGACGTCATCAACAAAATGATCGAGATCGCGGACAACATCATCATCGGCGGCGGCCTGTCCTACACCTTCTTCAAAGCGCAAGGCCACGAGATCGGCAAATCGCTCGTCGACAACAGCAAGCTGGACCTGGCCCTCGAGTTCATCGAGAAAGCCAAGTCGCTCGGCAAAAACTTCCTCATCCCGGTTGATATCGTCGTAGCTGACGACTTCAGCAAGAACGCCAATACGCAAATCGTCGACATTGACGGCATTCCGGCTGAATGGGAAGGCATCGACATCGGTCCGAAGACGCGCGAGATCTACGCGGACGTCATCAAGAACTCGAAGCTGGTCGTGTGGAACGGACCAATGGGCGTATTCGAGATCGAGCCGTTCTCCCACGGTACGCAAGCCGTTGCGCGCGCATGCGCAGAGACGTCCGGCTACACGGTTATCGGCGGCGGCGACTCGGCGGCGGCAGCGGAGAAATTCCACCTGGCCGACAAAATGGACTTCATCTCCACGGGCGGCGGCGCATCGCTGGAGTTCATGGAAGGCAAAGCGCTCCCAGGCGTTGTAGCGCTTAACGATAAATAAGATTTATTGAGAATAGGGTTAAAACAAGCGAGTACGAGATAGGTTAAGGAGCGAATTCGAACATGCGTAAACCGATTATTGCGGGTAACTGGAAAATGTTCAAAACCGTGTCCGAGGCGGTCTCGTTCTTTGCGGACGTGAAAGGCGTCGCTGCAGTTGACGGTGTAGAATCCGTCATCTGCGCACCTTACACGACGCTGCCGGCTCTTGTTGAAGCGGCTAAAGGAACGAGCATTGCGATCGGCGCCCAAAATCTTCACTTCGAAGATAACGGCGCGTTCACGGGCGAAATCAGCGGCGTTATGCTGAAGGACCTCGGCGTGAAATACGTCATCATCGGCCACTCGGAGCGCCGCGCTTACTTCGGCGAGACCGACGAGATCGTGAACAAGAAAGTCCAAGCGGCATTCAAGCACAGCCTGCTGCCAATCGTCTGTGTAGGCGAGAAGCTGGAAGAGCGTGAAGCGAACCAAACGAAGGACGTCTGCAAAGTGCAAACCGAAGCGGCGTTCCAAGGTCTGTCCGCGGCGCAAGCGGCTGACGTGGTTATCGCGTACGAGCCAATCTGGGCGATCGGCACCGGCAAATCGTCGACATCCGCAGATGCAGAGGACGTTATTGCTTACATCCGCGGCGTCGTTGAAGGCCTGTACGATGCGGCTACGGCGGCAGCGGTACGCATTCAGTACGGCGGCAGCGTAAAGCCGAACAACATCGCGGAGTACATGGCTCAACCGAACATCGACGGCGCACTCGTAGGCGGCGCAAGCTTGGAAGCGGCCTCCTACATCCAGCTGGTCGAGGGGGCGAAGTAAGATGACGGCACCTAAACCGGTTGCGCTGATCATTCTCGACGGCTTCGGCCTTCGGAATGACGTAACAGGCAACGCGGTCGCGCAGGCGAACAAGCCGAATTACGACCGCTACTGGAATACGTATCCGCATACGACGCTGACTGCAAGCGGCGAAGCGGTAGGTTTGCCGGAAGGTCAAATGGGCAACTCCGAAGTTGGCCACTTGAACATCGGCGCCGGACGCATCGTGTATCAAGACCTGACCCGGATCAGCAAATCGATCCGCGAAGGCGAATTCTTCGAGAACGAGACGCTGCAAGGCGCGGTAGATCACGCGAAGAACAATGGCAAGAAGCTTCATCTGTACGGCCTCCTCTCGGATGGCGGCGTGCACAGCCATATCGCGCATCTGTTCGCCCTGCTGGAACTTGCGAAGAAGAGCGATCTGCATGAAGTGTACATCCATGCGTTCCTCGACGGCCGCGACGTAGCGCCGGACAGCGCGAAAGGCTATCTGGAGCAGCTCCAAGCGAAAATCGAAGAGATCGGCGTAGGCCAAATCGCGACCGTGCAAGGCCGCTACTACGCGATGGACCGCGATAAGCGCTGGGAGCGCACGGAGAAATCGTACCGCGCCATGGTGTACGGCGAAGGTCCGCAATACACCGATCCGATCCAAGCGGTCGTCGAATCGTACGAGAAATCGGTATTCGACGAGTTCGTCATGCCGACGGTCATCATTGGCGCGGACAACAAGCCGGTCGCGCTTGTTGAGACCGGCGATGCCGTCGTGTTCTTCAACTTCCGCCCGGACCGCGCGATCCAGCTGTCCCAAGTGTTCACGAACAGCGATTTCCGCGGCTTCGACCGCGGCGCTAACGTGCCGAGCGAGCTGTACTTCGTCGCGCTGACGCTGTTCGCGGAGAGCGTAGGGGGCTTCGTCGCTTACAAGCCGAAGAATCTCGACAACACGCTGGGCGAGGTGCTCGTTCAGAACGGTAAGAAGCAGCTGCGCATCGCCGAGACGGAGAAATACCCGCACGTGACGTTCTTCTTCAGCGGCGGCCGCGACGTCGAGCTGCCGGGCGAGACGCGCATTCTCATCAACTCGCCGAAGGTCGCGACTTACGACCTGCAGCCTGAGATGAGCGCTTATGAAGTCGCGGCTGCGGCCGTGGCCGAGATCGAAGCGGATAAGCACGACGCGATCATCCTGAACTTCGCCAACCCTGACATGGTTGGCCACTCCGGCATGCTGGAGCCAACGATCAAGGCGGTCGAAGCGACGGACGAGTGCCTCGGCAAAGTCGTGGAAGCGGTGCTGGCCAAAGGCGGCGTGGCGCTGATCACGGCCGACCACGGCAACGCGGACATGGTCATCGACGATAACGGCCGTCCGTTCACGGCGCATACGACGAACCCGGTTCCGTTCATCGTGACGAAGCAGGGCGCGACGCTGCGTGAAGACGGCATTCTGGCGGACATCGCCCCGACGATTCTCAGCTTGCTCGGTCTTGCCAAGCCGGAAGAGATGACGGGCCACGCGCTCATTAAAGAGTAAATGAAGATCGGCGCCGGGCGCTTGTCCGGCGCCGGAATTTGGTTTACTATAGATTGGAATTTGACAATAACCCTTGAAGGAGTGTTTCCGTACCATGTCTATCATTACTGACGTATATGCACGCGAAGTGCTTGACTCCCGCGGTAACCCGACGGTAGAAGTAGAAGTTCATCTGGAATCCGGCGGCAAAGGCCGTGCAATCGTACCATCCGGCGCATCCACTGGCGCATACGAAGCAGTCGAGCTTCGCGACGGCGACAAAGGCCGTTACCTCGGCAAAGGCGTTCTGAAAGCTGTTGACAACGTCAACTCCATCATCGCGCCTGAAATCATCGGCCTGGATGCACTGGACCAAGTGCTGATCGACCGTAAAATGATCGAACTTGACGGCACGCCGAACAAAGGCAAGCTGGGCGCTAACGCCATCCTCGCGGTATCGATGGCTGTTGCTCAAGCAGCTGCTGACGCACTGAGCGTTCCGCTGTACACGTACCTGGGCGGATTCAACGCTAAAGTTCTGCCGGTTCCGATGATGAACATCGTAAACGGCGGCGAGCACGCGGACAACAACATCGACGTGCAAGAGTTCATGGTTCTGCCGGTTGGCGCAGAGAGCTTCCGTGAAGCGCTCCGTATCGGCGCTGAAATCTTCCACAACCTGAAATCGGTTCTGAAAGAAAAAGGCCTGAACACGGCAGTTGGCGACGAAGGCGGCTTCGCGCCGAACCTGGGCTCCAACGAAGAAGCAATCGTGACGATCATCTCCGCGATCGAGCGCGCAGGCTACAAGCCAGGCGTTGACGTATTCCTCGGTATGGACGTTGCATCGACGGAATTCTTCAAAGACGGCAAATACCACCTCGAAGGCGAAGGCAAATCCTTCACGCCAGCTGAGTTCGTAGACCTGCTTGCTTCGTGGGCAGACAAATACCCGATCATCACGATCGAAGACGGCTGCTCCGAAGACGACTGGGAAGGTTGGAAATTGCTCACCGAGAAACTGGGCGGCAAAGTTCAACTCGTTGGCGATGATCTGTTCGTAACGAACACTGAGCGCCTGTCCACAGGTATCGAGAAAGGCATCGGCAACTCGATCCTCGTTAAAGTGAACCAAATCGGTTCCCTGACGGAAACGTTCGACGCGATCGAAATGGCGAAACGCGCTGGTTACACAGCGGTTATCTCCCACCGTTCCGGCGAATCCGAAGACAACACGATCGCCGACATCGCTGTTGCGACGAACGCAGGCCAAATCAAAACAGGCGCTCCGTCCCGTACGGACCGCGTAGCGAAATACAACCAATTGCTCCGCATCGAGGACCAACTCGGCTCCACGGCGCAATACGCAGGCAAAAGCGCGTTCTACAACCTGAAAAACTTCAAGTAATCGCGCGCCGCGCGGCGGTTATCCTAACGGATAGCCGCCGCGTTTTTTTTGTGCGGAGAGGTCAGGAAGCAAAGCGTCTTGGCTAGAGAAGCGAGGTATGCGGACGGCTTGTTAGTCTGCAAGCGGGACCGCGTTAGCACCATACCGAGATTTGACCGCCGACGTGTGGCGGAGCACTGTGTACCGCGATGGCACGCGCGCCGGGAGGCGCGCGCGGTGCGGAAAAGAGCAGGAGGGCGGGCATGTGTTCCGGGGGCGGATAGTTCTCGTAATGGGACCGGACGGTTGGACCTCTTCCTCGTAGGGCACAATGAGCGGGGTGAAGAATTAGACTGATTTGATCTCGGGCTTGGGAAACACGGTCGCACGCGCCGATCGGGCAATCCCGGTGGTAACGGCAGCCCCGAACATTCGAGTTCGAGGATGGGGACGCATACGAACGAAAGCGAGGTGGAGCATATCGCCAAACCATTGATCGGCTTGCAGTTGTACACCGTACGCGATCAGACGGAGAAGGATTTCCTAGGCACGATCCGCAAGGTAGCGGAGATGGGCTATCAGGCGGTCGAGTTCGCGGGGTATTATAATACGCCGGCTTCGGAAATCAAGGCGCTGGTTGACGAGCTGCAGCTGAAGGCGCCTTCCGCGCATGTCGGGCTCAACTTCGGCGAACCCGCCAATATGGCGGCCGATCTAGCGAAGCAGATCAAGACGGCGCAGATGCTTGGCATCACATACTTGATCGTGCCGTGGGCGCCGCTGCCGGAGACGCCGACGGCGGATGACGTGAAGCATTTGGCAGGCATGCTGGAGCTGGCGGGCAAACAGGCGGCGCAGGCGGGACTTCAATTGGGCTATCATAACCATGATTTCGAATTCAAGCTCGTGGATGACAAGCCGATCATCGACCATCTGCTGTCGACGGTGCCGGCGGAGCTGCTGGTGGCCGAGTTTGATCTCGGTTGGATGCACCTGGCGGGTTTCAAGATATCGGACTATGTGAAGAAATACGCAGGCCGCGTGCCGCTCGCGCATTGCAAGGATTTCGACAAGGGACGCAAGGACGTCGTCATCGGACAAGGCATCGTCGATTTGAAGAGCGTGCTGCCGATCGCGGAGCAGGCGGGAATCGAATACCTGTTCGTGGAGCAGGAGGAGTTCGAGAACGCATCATCGCTAGCGTGCGCGGAGGCGGCGCTCGATTTCTTCCGCTCGAACGGGATGCTGTAAATAATTAGCGAAAGTTTCCTATTGCTGAGTTGAAGTCGCCTGCGTGCTATGATACAATAAGTCTGCTGTCTATAGGCTCTTGTCCATTGCGATGGGAGCTACGGCAAAATGCTGATGCTTTTGGCGTTGGAGGTGGAACTGTGGATATTTTCTTCAAAGTGTTGCTGATTATTTTCTCGCTGGCCTTGATCGCGGTCGTACTTCTGCAGAAAGGCAAGAGCGCGGGTCTTTCGGGTGCCATCTCCGGCGGTGCAGAGCATCTGTTCGGCAAGAATAAAGCACGCGGCTTGGATCTGTTCCTTCAGCGGTTGACAATCGGTGTGGCGGCAGGATTTTTCATCTGTGCGCTGATCGTTGCGTATCTCGTGAAATAAGTCGTACCAAGGCGGGGCGGAAGCTGCCGCTTTTTTTATTGCCCGGAAGCGGGCTGTGTCCGGTAACAAACGAGGGGGATGCTGTCAGGTTAAGAGCGCCTCCGCCCCTTTGACCCAACTTTTGTTGCTTCCTCCCCCTTCCCCCTCCGCCAATGCTGTCAGGTTAAGAAGGGCTCCGCCCCTTTGACCCCGCTTTTGTTGCCCCTCGCCCCTTCCCCCTCCGCAGAGGGGAACCAGAGGACTTCGCCCTCTGGACTCCCTTTTTCGTGCTGACACGTTTGTTCGCGGATGGCGGGTGGGTTCGAACGTGGCACGCTTTTGTCCTCGCGGACAAGGCTTCAGTTGGTTTTGATGTCAGTTCGAAAGCCTAAGTCGTCTGTCGACTATAGGCCGTTGGTGCTTCAACCGGCGTTTTCCCTTAACCTGACAGCATTGCCCCCTCCGCTGAGGGGAACCAAAGGACTGAGCATATGCTTCCGATGTCGTTTTCCATCCGGAAACGTTTACCTCTGGACTCCCTTCTTCGTGCTGCCACCATTGTTCTCGGTCGGCGGGTTGACTTGAGCGGGGCACGCTTTTGTCCTCGCGGACAAAGCTTCAGTCGGTTTTGAAGTCAGTCCTAAGTGACATAAGCCCGTCAACTGTGGGTCATTGATGGCTTCACCGGACGTTTTTCCTTAACCTGACAGCGTTGAACAAACGGGGGATGCCCCTCTACAGGCATGTTCGCGAAGAGACCTCGGCAGAGGTCTCTTTTTTGCTGCCTACAAGCGGGCGGACGCGGTGTCATTTACAGAATGAATATGAACGGATTGCGAAGGCAAGTCCCCGATATACAATTCCTTAGCACGGGGATGATACGCGCCGAACAGTTGGAATTTATACTGGCGGAAGTGCAAGGTATTGGCGAAAGGAAAGGCAAAAGGATGCCTGACAGGATCGATGGTAGCTGCTGCGGGAGAGGGGGCGTAACCATGACTGTGCGTTATCGGAGAAACGATTGGGTAATCGCCCTGATCGTGCTGTCTCTGGCGACGACGGCTTGTGGAAGCACCGGGAATGTTAATGACGGCGATAGCATTAACGTCGATAAAGCGACGATGGATGCGATGCAAACGGCGGAAGTGACTCCGACCAGCGTGCATTCGGTCGAAGCGAAGGCGGGGGATGAGCCGGTCAAAGTCGTATGGTGGCATTCGATGGATGGGGAGCCCGGCCAAGCTGCGAAGCAGCTGGCGGCGAATTTCAACGCGTGGCACCCTGGGATCCGGGTCGAAGCGGTATACCAAGGTACCTTCGGCGCAAGCCTGAACGATATGCAGGCCGCTATGGACGCCAATCCCGGTCCGACGCTCATCCAGATGGATGGGGCAAGCTCGCGGCATTTGATTGACTCCGGGGCGGTTAAGCCTGTGCAGCAGTTCATCGACGCTGAAGGGTATGACGTGTCTGCGCTCGAACCGAACATTCGTCAGTACGCTACGTTCGATGGCCAGCTGAATGCGATGCCTTTCCATATATCCAGCCCGATTCTCTACTACAATAAGACGCTGTTCAAGGAAGCGGGATTGGATCCGGAGCATCCGCCTGCGACCCTCGCTGAGGTGGCGGAAGCGGTCAAGCAGTTGAGTATGGGCAGCGTGACGCGTGCATCGTTCGCAACCGATAGCGGGTCCCTGGAACAGCTCTCCGCGAACCCAAGAACGGAATACGCGCATAAGTGCAATGGACGCACGGCGCCCGGATGGGAACCGTCCGTGAATGACGAAGCGGCCGTGCCGGCGCTCGCTTGGTGGACAACGCTTGTCGACGGCGAGCATGCGCGCGGCCTGGGTCGCAAGACGAATGATGCGAGAAAGGCGTTCATCGCCGGCCAATTCGCGATGACGCTGGACTCTTCGGCTTCGCTGCGCGGCATCGTCGACGGCGTCGGAGGCAAGTTCGAGGTCGGAACGGTGCTCTTGCCGGTGCAAGCGGGCACGAAGGAAGACGTGGCCGTGTTAGGCGCGGAGAGCCTATGGGTGCTGAACAACAAGCCAGCAGCCGAGCAGAAGGCGGCGTGGGAATTCATCAAATATCTCGTCGAGCCGAAGACGCAGGCGGAATGGCATATCCAGACCGGCTACTTTCCGATTACGACGAAGGCGTACGACAAGCAGATCGTGAAGGACAACATGGCCCCATATCCGCAGTTCCAAATGGTGGTCGACCAGCTGCACCAGACGAGAACGGATGTGCCCGACGCAAGGCATGGTCGTGGGCGTGTTCCCGGAGGCTCGTCAGCAGGTGGAGACGACGACGGCTGAAGAAGCGTTCCCCGGTCAGAAGGAGCGGCATGCGGCGCTGGATGAGACGGCTGAAGCGATTACGGGCAATTGCGGGAACTACAACAAGACGGGCGTGAAGTAAGGCGGATATTGGGGGAACGAGAGGCGTTCGGTCGGCAGAGGTTGCCGACCGGGCGCTTTTCGCCTTTTCGCGGGATAGCGCTGTACGTTCGTGCATGAGAATCGCGGAATTCGGAAATTTTGTTTATAAGGACGATGGTTGGTGTGAAGGATGAGGTAGCGGAAGTAGCGTGCGGCCGCTATTTGCGCGGTGGTAAATATTTTCGGTGAAGCGGATGGCGCTGCATGATTTCGTGTATACTAAATCTATATGTAAATCTATCATCCGCTAAGTGGAGGCATTATGATCACAGAGCAGCAACTGCTTGAATTCATGAAAGAATCGGCGTATAAGCCGATGACATATCAGGAGCTGGCGGAACAGCTCGGCAGCGAGGACGCGCAGAGCTTCAAGTCGTTCCTCGTCCTCCTGAACACGCTTGAGGACGAAGGCAAAATCCTCCGTACCTCGAACGACCGTTATGGGGTGCCGGAGCGGATGAATTTGCTGCGCGGGCGCATCCAGGCCCATGCCAAAGGGTTCGCGTTCTTGCTGCCGGAGGAGAAGGACCATCCGGACGTGTATTTGCACGCGAACGACTTGAAGAGCGCCATGAACGGCGACACGGTGCTCGTGCGCGTTACGGCGAAGACCGGCGGCGGCCGTATGGAGGGCGAAGTGGTGCGAATCGTCCAACGCGCCGTGACCCAAGTCGTCGGCACGTTCGAGAATCACGAGGCGTACGGGTTCGTGATGCCGGACGACAAGCGGATTAACCGCGACATTTTCATCCCGAAGGGCGAGTTCAAAGGGGCGGTATCCGGGCAGAAGGTCGTCGTGCGCATCGTCTCCTATCCGGAAGGCCGTTCGGCGGCGGAAGGCGAGATTATCGAGATTCTCGGGCATAAGGACGACCCGGGCGTCGATATTCTTTCGATTATCCGCAAGCATGGCCTGCCGGAAAGCTTCCCGGACGACGTCATGGCCGAAGCGGAAGCGGCGCCTGAAACGATCACCGAAGAGGAGATCATCAGCCAGGGACGCCGCGATCTGCGCAGCAAGGTCATCGTGACGATCGACGGCGAAGACGCGAAGGACCTCGACGATGCGGTCAACGTGGAGCGGCTCGAGAACGGCAACTACGTGCTCGGCGTACATATTGCGGACGTTGGTTACTACGTCACGGAGAAGTCCGCGCTGGATCAGGAAGCTTACCGTCGTGGTTGCTCGGTGTATTTGGTCGATCGCGTCATTCCAATGCTGCCGCACCGTCTCTCTAACGGAATCTGCTCGCTTAATCCGCAAGTGGATCGGCTGACGATGTCATGCGAGATGGAGTTCGACGCGAAGACGCTGAAGCGGGTGCGCCACGATGTGTTCACGAGCGTCATTAAGACGAAGGAGCGCATGACGTATACGAATGTGCGCAAGATTTTGCAGAATGAAGATCCGGAAGTGACGGAGCGTTACGCCGAACTGGTCGATACGTTCAAGCTGATGGAAGAGCTCGCGATGCGCCTGCGGGATATGCGGATCAAGCGCGGCGCGATCGACTTCGACTTCGTGGAAGCGAAGGTGCTCGTCGACTCCGAGGGCAAGCCGACCGACATCATCAAGCGCGAGCGCTCGGTAGCCGAACAGATCATCGAAGAGTTCATGCTGGCGGCGAACGAGACGGTCGCGGAGCATTTCTTCTGGCTGAAAGTACCGTTCCTGTACCGCATTCACGAGAACCCGGACTCCGAGAAGCTGATGACGTTCGTGCAGTTCGCGGCGAATTTCGGCTATCAGATCAAGGGCAAGGGGAATACGATTCACCCTCGCTCGCTGCAGACGCTGCTGGATGAGATTCGCGGTGCCAAGGAGCAGACGGTCATCTCGACGATGATGCTGCGCTCCATGAAGCAGGCGCGCTACGAAGCGCAGAGCCTCGGTCACTTCGGCCTGGCGGCGGAATTCTATTCCCACTTCACATCCCCGATTCGCCGTTATCCGGACTTGGTCATCCACCGCGTCATGCGCGAGGTGTTCGAGAACGGCGGCATGCTGCCAGACGATCGGATGGACACGCTGGCGCAGCGGATGCCGGAGATCGCGCAGCAGTCGTCCGAACGCGAACGCGTGGCGGTCGAGGCGGAGCGGGATACGGAGAAATTGAAGAAAGCGGAGTTCATGCTGGATAAGATCGGCGAGGAGTTCGACGGCATCATTAGCAGCGTGACGAGCTTCGGTATCTTCATCGAGTTGGAGAACACCGTGGAAGGACTCATTCGGCTTAGCGATCTGAATGACGACTACTATCACTTCCATGAGCAGCACATGGTGCTCATCGGAGAGCGTACGTCGCGCATCTTCCGGATCGGCGACGAAGTGCGCGTTCGCGTGGAGAACGTCAACATGGACGAGCATACGATCGATTTCGCCTTGCTCGACTCGAGCTCCCGCAATACCGACCGCGAGCTGGAGAAGGCGCTTCGCGCCGGACGCGGACGCGGCGGTCAAGGCGGCGGCCGAGAACGCGGCGGACGCGAAGGCCAAGGACGCGGACGCGAGCGCGGCGATGATCGCAGCGCAAGCGGGCGCGACGATCGCGGGCAGCGCGGCGGACGCCGAGGCGGGGATAACCGTCCGGCACCGGCGGCTGCGGAGCAAGGGCGCGGCGGACGTCGCAAAGGCGGTCGCGGCGGAGAAGCGGGCGCTGCAGGCGCAGGCTTGCGTCCGGCTCAAGGCGGCGTGTTCGTCGCACCGGGCCGCCGACAGCCTAGCGGAGGAGCGGAACGGCCGGGCTGGAAGCCGGAAGATGATTTCAACTTGGATAAGATCCTGGGCGTCTCCGAGGACGGCGGCGATCGCTCCGGGGGCACTCGTGGCGAAGAGTCGGCAACCGGTGGCGACCGCAGCGGCGGCGCCCGTTCGGGCGGCAAGCGCAAAGGCGGCGTACGGACCGACATGTGGGGGCTCCCGATTCTCGGCACCGGCGGCGTTATCGACGACGGCGAGTATGAGCACTTCAACGGACCGGGCGGTAACGATCGCCGGGGCCGCTCCGGCGGCAATCGCTCGGGCGGTAATCGTTCCGGCGGCGGTCGCGGCGGGGCTGGCAGAAGCGGCGGAGCCGGCAGAAGCGGCGGCGCGTCGGGCGGTTCGCGCAGCGGCGGCGCTGTGCAAGGCGGAGCTCGCGGCGGCTATGCCGGCGGCGGGGCGGATGCGAGCCAAGGCCAGGGCGGCAACGCTAGCGGCGGAAGCCGCTCGCGGCGCAAGAAGAAGTCCGGCGGCGTGAGCGAGGTGTTCAATCCGAACGCGGCGCGTCCGGAAGGCGGCACGGTCGAGACGACTCCGGCGCCAGAGGGCGCACCAGCCGGAGCCGGTAAGCCGCGCAAGAAGCGGAAGAAGTCCGGCGGCAACGCGACGGCGGCTTTTATCCGCAAAGAAAAGAAGTAAAGCGGAGCGGGTATCGGAATCTTGGCGGTATCGGCCGCCTTGATTTCGAACTGTAAAGTTGTTACAATGGACTCCTGATGCACCTGCGCGGGAGTCCGTTGTTTTATGGCGGGGACGGGCAGGGTAAGATACAAGAAGCGAACGAATGCGAGGTGGATGGCGTGGCGAAGAAGACGAATGAGAATAAGCAGCTAGCTCAGAATAAGAAAGCTTCCCATGACTATTTCATCGAGGAGACGTTCGAAGCGGGCATGGTGCTCATGGGTACGGAGATCAAGTCGGTGCGGGCCGGCAAGGCGAACATTAACGATGCGTTCGCGACGATCCGCAATGGCGAGATGTTCATCCATAACATGCACATCAGTCCGTTCGAGCAAGGCAACCGCCACAATCCGACCGATCCGACGCGGGCGCGCAAGCTGCTGCTCCATAAGGTGCAGATCCACAAGCTGCTCGGCCAGTCGAAGCAGGAAGGCTACGCGATCGTGCCGCTGAAGATTTACGTCCGCAACGGCTACGCGAAGCTGCTTATCGGCCTCGGCAAAGGCAAGAAGCAATACGACAAGCGCGAGAGCGCGGCGAAGAAGGATGCCCAGCGCGATATCCAGCGTGCGCTGCGCGAGAAGCAGAAGGTCGCGCGGTAACGAGTGTGCGGCAGATGCTCTGGCAGCCGTGCCAGCTAGAAGGCAGCTCTTCCAGAAACACAGGGGTACATTCGTGTAGACGATGTGCTATACTAACTAAGCAAGCCAAGCAGTACGGCATTGCGAACGCAAGACAAACAAGAAGCAGCAAGCAAGAACAGCTTATGCTCGCCGCGTGAGAACGCCGAGCGCTCTGCTAAACGGAACATGAGCCGCACGGTTCAGACGACGCCGTTTATGCGATATGGGGGCGTTTATGGATTCGACGGGGATAGTTCGAGCATGGGTTGCGGGTAGTGGGGACGCGTCCGCTTCATCAACGCTAAAGCCTATTAAATGGCAACCAACGTACAACTTTAGCAGCAGCCTAAGAAACTGTATGCTAAGCTCCTCTCCTGCATCGCCCATGTGCCGGATGTAGGGGCTCACTCTTAGTGGGATACGCTGTCACATCTCCGCCTGGGGTGTGCTGAAGAAGACAATCAGGCTGACCTAGATCGTAGCCGGTTACGGGGCGACGGCCTAGGTGACATCAAAACTGTGACTACACCCGTAGATGCCTATGTGGCGATGTCTTCGGACAGGGGTTCAAATCCCCTCGCCTCCACCATGTAAATCCACAACCGCATGAGGTTGTGGATTTTGCATTTCATCCACTCTTAGCCCCACATGTTCCTTATAGACGATCACCTTCTCTACATAGTTACCGATGACGATTTAGTTTCGCAGAGTGCTGGCAGAAACTTATGTTGAAACAGCTCGTAAACGAAACTATAATAAATTCAGATAGTTCTTTCGGACTACGAATTTCATAGGCAAACTTATTGAAAGATAAGGACGCAAAGTTATGGGCCTAAAGCGAAAAGCTATGGCTGCCAAACCGCTAAATTGTGATAGTGTACTATCCTGCTATTGGCGGGATGGTTTTTTTGTTCCCTAAATAATGATTTCTGAAAGAAGGTTCATCCGTGATTCCACAAAAAATACGTGACTGCTATAACTCGGGTGAAACCGATGTTTACAACCGCCAGAAGGGCTTCGATTATTCCGGAATGTCTCAATTAGGCACCCATACGCTCGTTATCACGAATTATGGGCGAGTCATTGCCTATGACACCGGCGGGATATTTGGAACTGAACGGGTTATGCATTTCGATGCGAAGTCCACTAAGCTTCTCATATCCTTTTCTGGTTCTACTGTATATGTGAAGAGCTCAGCAACATATCCATTTAAACTGGATTTTACGTTGAATTCATGGGATTTTATCGATTTATTCCCGAATATACCCTATGAATGTTTCGATTTTCCATCGGATGCAAAAGAATTAATTTCGACTCTTATTTCATATCAAGGCCAGTCTAAGACACATATGTCGTTGAAATTAGCAGCGAAATTCATTGAAATCATACACCAAGATGATTTTGTCACGAATACCTTCACGGTTCCGCTACATCGGATTGAAACGTGGGAGGCTTCCGGTGCACATAGCCTAACCTTAAAAGGACATTTTGATATCCAGAACGAATCAATTTCTTCGATCCAGTTGTTTATCCCACAGAAGGAGAAGCTTCAATCCGTAAAGACGCTGCTGCAGGATGCACCCAGGCTTTCACAGCTGGTAGGACCGTTCAAAAGTATTTATCCGATCACTTATCGTTTTGGCGGCTCTGACAGTAAAGTTGAGCTTTCTAATAAGGCTGCAACTGCAGCAGCTATAATTTTGGGAGTCGTCAATAGTTTTATGTCCAATAAAACAGCATCTCTTGTTTATCATGATCACGGTGTCGTATCTTTCCTAGATGAGGACAATTGGAAAGTGCTGCATCAATTCTCTTTGCAGAATGACGAATGGTATTACGATAAAAAAGAGAATCGAACCATTATCGTCCATAATAATAAGGCTTTCGTGGTGAATATGCAGCGTCCTGATGCGATCGCGTTTGCAAAAGCGACTTGGGGAAGTTCCTGTGGCGTTTGTGTTCCCCAAACCGGTTATCTTTACGGTGTATATCAGCAAAATCGCTATACGAAAGATGAAGTAAGCATGTTAGTTCAATCTTCAAATCAAATTCGTCTTCTGCATTGGAAGGAGTTGCAGCTTTCGGCTCCGCTATTTTTGCAATCTTGCGATATTGTTGGCTATCAGCACAGAATGTTCATTTTCGAGGATTCTAGCATTTCTATGATTACATGGCCGGATAAAAAATGGGCAGCTTATGTCAATCCGAAAACACCGAACAATCTCGATGATGTTAGCTTCGGTATCACTTCAATGGAGCATCCATTCTTCATTGAACAAACGATGCGCGGCATCCAATTACGGCAATCACCAGATACCGTTCTTCACGATTTTGAATACCATGCCATATCGGATATTTCGATTGCCGAGCCTGAGGGTGATTCCTTCCTGGTTCCATGCAATATATCAGCTAGGGAAGGAGCTAACGGCAGTGGAACCAACCGCTTCATGCTACCTGCCGCAGAAGTACACAAAATCATCTATGCGACGTATTATCACGCAAAGGCACCATTAATTGAGCGTACTGAGGCTAAGCAAATTTATTTAAGCTGGACTCGTCAGGTGAATGACTTTGCTTTGTTTCATTTGTTTGGACAGCTGCTGGCTATCCAAGCCGGAATTCGAGAAATTCATGACAATGTTAGTGATCGCGATCAGCGAAATCACCGACTCATTAATTTCATGTATTATGCCATTCAGAATCAGAAACGCAGGTTAGACCAAGTATCGATCTATCTGCCCGCGATGCTTGATCGGAACGTCAAAGACATTTTTGAACCGTCAGGCAATAAGCACGACGAAGAATTGTTCCGCCAGCTTCAACGTGGCTTCATGAATGTGAGCGTACAAATCAAGTCTGCTTTAAATGAAGTAGAGTCAGCATTATCTGCCGTTTCTAGCACCATTATCCCAAAAGGGGACATGGATGAAATCATCGCCGATCGCGCTAAAAGAGGCTACACTCAGGCTGCCGCAACTACTGGTGTAGGATTGGCCATTGCTCTGAGTACAGGAGGATTAGCGATTCCGTTTTTACTTGGAGGCGCATTCTTAGGTTTCAATACGGCCCAAACGTCTAAAGAAGCGAAACGCTTGGAACAAATGAAAACAGAGATGGAAAATCACCGATTGGATTTTTACATGACGAAAGCGCTGGATACATTTGATCATTTAATGTTGACGCTGCTTCCTTATTATGTTGCGGAAGTGAATCGCCACATGGTTAATTGTTTTGAACGATTGGCTGGTGAATATAGAGCCGCATGGAAAAGCCCTGTTGTGATCGAAAATATGTTTAGGGAAATTACTCAATTATATACGTATAAACAATTGCCTATCGATGCTACTGTTGTCCTTCGAAAGAAGGAACTTATGGATACAGTGCAGAAAGCTGTATATCTATCCGAACAGCATATCCAATTCTTTCAACAAGAGGTGAATGTTCATGTTTTACAACAAACTGAGGGACCGAGGCTCCGAAACGAACGATCCGTTTGACAATCTTCAATCGCATCAAGAGGCTGATGTGGAACAAAGCAGAAATCCGTTTGGCGAATACTTCGCTGACAACGAAGACATGGAACATCAAGAAATTAACCCTGAACAACATTTTGTTAATCCTAATTATGTAAACGGCTATGATCGCGATGATGGAACTCATGTGGAAGGGTATTGGCGTGATGGTGACGGCGATACATCGGTCGATCTCCAGGTGGAAGACGGAGGCGGGTATATGCAGACCAATCCGGATGATGATTTGGGAAATAACCTAAACCATGGAAGAGTATTTGATGATCCATTCGAAACATCCTCAGCATAACACTGCGGCGAATTGTGGATATATACAGCCACGGCTCGCCTCCACCATCATCAACCCGACCGCATGAGGTTGGGTTTTTGCTTTTTTCTCAACCATAAGAAGAGTAGCGGCACTGGATCTAAGGAAATCTAAGCACAGGGTTTGGCTTTATAAAAAAAGTTCCGATCGTGCTGCGCCTCCAACACTTCGATATACATAACGATGTATCTCCTATACTTGCTGCCAGTGGTTATTAATAAACGCTAGCCTCGGGAGGCGATGAAGATGATAACCGTGCTCAATGTGGATGGTCAAGAACTTACCCCTTGCGTGCTTGACCGGGCTTGGAGGGAAGTGAACCGATCGCGTGCCGTATGGGTGGACGAGCAGACCATCCAATTACTGTACAATCCCTTCTTATTTCGTGACTATCGGAAAGCCGCGTTAAAACGGGATCGTTACACTTGTTTGTGGTGCGGGCGTCCCGGGACGACGGTCGATCACATTATCCCCGCAAGCCATGGCGGCTCGGACCGCCCCTACAACTTACTCGCGGCTTGCATGGAATGCAACACGAAGCGGGGAAGCCGTCCGGCATTCTCCTATTTTAGAGAAAAGGTATATTCCTCGCCGTATAGGATGAAGTTGTGTTTTCGCATCCTGAAAGCTCACTTTCACCATAAAGCAAGGTAGCACACCATCTCCTAATCGTTGATTCATTCCAGTCATAATCACTACCTCAGATAAGCCCAGAATGGCGGAGTTCCGCAGATAATGATGAGGTAATGATTGTTTCGGAACCGGTTACGGGGCTGTTAAGCTTTGGATGTTTCACCTGCCATACATTGCACGATAAAGGAGGGGAGCAGTCCGAATTTTTTGTAAGCGTTCTCAGTCGAGCTGATTAACTCACATTGTAGGAGGGATCCAATTGAAGAAAAAAGCAGTTAACTTCATCCACACGGTACTCATGATGTCACTAGTCGTCGCCCTAATGGTTTGCGGAGTGGGCAATGCGGGAGTAGCCCATGCCGCCGGCGTTACGATAACGGACAGTGGAGGATGGAATGAAACGGCCTATGTGGAATGGACGCCTGTAAGCAATGCAGACGGGTACAATGTCTATGCGAAGCCTGCCAGCGCAGCGGATACCCAGTATAAGCAACTCGATAACGAGCTTATTCGTAAGTACCCTTCTCATTGGAGAGCGGATGCTGTAGGGCTGGCAGCGGGGAATTATGTGCTGAAAGTCGAAGCCAAGCTGTCTGGCGGCTCGACGGCTAGCGCGGTTACGGGGGCAATCGCTGTGGCCGCCCATGACCGGTCCGGATTCGCTTTTTCGGCGGCTTCGACCTATGGAACCGGTTCAGGTGCCTACAATGATAATGGAACGCTTAGGAACGGTGCTCAAGTTGTCTATATCACCTCTAATACGGCAAAAACGGTTACGCTCGATGTGAAAATTAACAGTTCAGGCGGGCTGCAAAAGGCTGTAGGCCTTGGCGAAATTTTGAGTTTGAGGCAGAAAGGGTATGATAAAACGCCGCTTGCCATTCGATTCATTGGCCAAGTGACGGCTAATGACTTGAGCGGACAGCTCAACAGCAGCGGTTATCTTGAGGTCAAAGGCAAGAGCAATTATGCCGAAATGAATATGACGCTCGAAGGGATCGGAGACGATGCTTACGCTTATGGCTGGGGATTGCTGCTCCGGTATGTGGGCAATGTGGAAGTACGCAATCTGGGATGGATGCTATTCCCTGACGACGGCATTTCGTTGGATACCGGCAATATAAACGTATGGCTGCATCACAACGATCTGTTCTATGGAACGGCGGGAGGGGATGCGGACCAGGCGAAAGGCGACGGATCTACCGATATGAAGAAAGGCTCGACCTATAATACGATCTCGTACAACCACTACTGGGATTCCGGCAAAGCATCGTTGGTAGGCTTGAGCGAGTCGGCCCAATTTTATGTGACCTTCCACCATAACTGGTTCGATCATTCGGATTCGCGTCATCCGCGCATTCGAGTCGCATCCGTTCATATTTATAATAACTTCTACGACGGTAACGCCAAGTATGGGGTAGGCGTAACAACGGGGGCTTCGGCTTTCGTCGAATCCAATTATTTCAGACATGCCAAAAATCCGATGCTGAGTTCGTTGCAAGGAACCGATGCGCTAGGAGAAGGAACGTTCTCGGGTGAAAATGGAGGCGTGATTAAAGCATTCAACAACATCGTTGCAGAAGCGCAAAGCTTGATCTATGCGAACTCCAATGCCGGGACGGCCGCGGCCCATGCAACTTCCTTCGATGCCTACCTGGCTTCTTCAAGAACGGAAACCGTGCCTAGCTCGTATAAAGCGTTGGTCGGCGGAACGGCGTATAACAATTTCGATACGAGCGTCGATATAGGCGTGACCGCAGCCGATATAGATCCGGCAAGTTCAGTCGAAACGATTGTGACCACAGAAGCTGGACGCATGAACAACGGGGATTTTCAATGGGCATTCGACGACGCGGCAGATGATGCATCGTATGCCGTCAACGAGGCACTGATGGCCAAAATTAAAAGTTACACAACTAAGCTGGTATCCGTCGGCGGGAATTCGAATCCGACAGATCCGACGCCGAACCCTACACCAGATCCGACCCCAGACCCTACGCCAAATCCGGGTACCGAGCAACAGGTTGTTCATAACTTCACATCGAGTGGAACCGCAAGCGACTTCTTCAACATTCAGGGCGCGCTGTCGACTTCCAAAGGTACCGTGTCCTACAACGGGTTAACGCTCACGCAATGTTTGAAACTCGAGAGTTCGACCAGCATTGCATTTACGACGAGCGCAGCCTCGACGTTAACCTTGGTGTTCAACTCGCCAGACGGGACCAAAGTCAAAATTGACGGAACAAGTTATCCCATGACAAACGGCATTGTGCGTGTATCTCTTGCTGCAGGCGCGCATACGATTACCAAAGATAGCGTAGCCAATCTGTATTACATGCAGCTGGCCTACTAGATCTAAGATCTCCATAGCAGGATCGGAAAGGCCGCCTTCACGGGTGGTCTTTCTGCATGATGATGGGTTGTGTATTGCGAACGGTACCATGTTTGGCGCCGTGAAGGAGTAGGCGGTGCTTGCAAGCTCGAAGGAGTACGCCGGCTACGCTCGAAGGTCCGCTGCGTTCCCGTCAACTGGCGTAAGACGCGGCTTTTTGACATTATTCCGGCCAATATTCGATAATGGGAGTATGACAAGTGCAGGGGGAACAAGTAAATGAAATCGCTCGTATTGGCGGAAAAGCCCAGCGTCGCCCGGGAACTCGCGCGTGTGCTCGGTTGTACGAATAAAAATAAAAGCTACATAGAAGGCCCATCTTATGTGGTAACGTGGGCGCTCGGTCACCTCGTCGGTCTTGCCGAGCCGGAGGATTATGACCCGAAGTACAAGACCTGGAACCTTGAGGATCTGCCGATCATGCCCGACCGTATGACGCTTAAGCCGCTGAAGGAGACCTCCGGCCAGTTCAGGGCCGTCCTCCAATTATGCAAGCGGCCCGATATCGGCGAGCTGATCATCGCCACGGACGCAGGACGGGAAGGGGAGCTAGTTGCCCGCTGGATTATGGAACTGGCGCATTGGAAGAAGCCGTTCAAGCGGCTTTGGATTTCGTCGCAGACGGATAAGGCGATCAAGGACGGCTTCGCGTCGCTGAAGCCGGGCCGCGAATACGATCGGCTGTACGCTTCTGCCGTATGCCGGGCGGAAGCCGACTGGCTGGTAGGCCTGAATGTAACGCGGGCCTTGACCAGCAAGTACAATGCGCAGCTGTCGGCAGGCCGGGTGCAGACGCCGACGCTCGGGATGCTGATGGAGCGGGAGCGCGAGATTAACGGCTTCGTGCCGAAGCCCTACTGGACGGTGTCCGCGGAGTTCGCCGGCGAAGGCTTCCAGGCCCCTTGGCGCAGCGAGGAAGGACATGACGGAAGGCTGTGGACGCAGGCGGAGGCGGAAGCGGTCGTTGCCCGCACGAAGGGGAAGCCGGCGGTCGTCGAACGGCTGCGAACCGTAGAGCGGAGCGAGCCTCATCCGCAGGCGTACGATCTGACCGAGCTGCAGCGGGATGCGAACAAACGGCTTGGTTTCTCGGCGAAACAGACGTCGAACGTATTGCAGCGGCTGTATGAGCAGCATAAGCTGGTGACGTATCCGCGGACGGACTCGCGTTATTTGTCATCCGACATGGTGCCGACGCTGAAGGGTCGAATGGAGAGCATTGCAGTGGGACCTTATGCGACGCTGGCGCGCAAGCTGCTGCGGACGCCGCTTTCGGTCACGAAGCGCATCGTCGACGACAGCAAGGTGAGCGATCATCATGCGATTATTCCGACGGAGCAATATGTGAACCTGTCTGCGCTCAGCCCGGAAGAGAGAAAGCTGCATGAATTGATCGTCAGACGGTTCCTTGCGATGTTCAGCCCGTCTTGCCGATATGACGAGACCAGCGTGGTCATAAGGGTCGGCGAAGACCGCTTCTATGCCAAAGGTAACGTTCTGAAGGAAGCTGGCTGGAAGGAAGCATACGGCGGCGTGCAGGAGGCCGATTGGTCGGATGGCGAGGACGATGGCAGCGACGATGCAGCAGCGGACGGAAGCAAAGGAGCGCCACGAGAGGCAGGCGGCAGCGGACAGCTTCTGCCGTCGCTCGCCTCCGGGCAGTCGCTAACCTTGAAGCAAAGCCGGTTTCGCGAAGGCAAGACGCAGCCGCCGGCACGTTATACGGAAGCGGGATTGCTGTCCAAGATGGAGAAATACGGGCTGGGCACCCCGGCCACGCGCGCGGATATTATCGAGAAGCTGCTGTCCTCGCAGACGATCGATCGTCAAGGCAACCGGATGGTGCCGACCGGCAAAGGCAAGCAGCTCATCGAGCTGGCCTCGAAGGAGCTTCGCAGTCCGGAGCTGACCGCGGAGTGGGAGCGGGAGCTGGAGCGCATTGCGAAAGGGCAGGGCGATGCGAAGAAGTTCATGGCCGGCATCCGCCAGAAGGCTGCGGCTTGGGTGAACGAGGTGAAGCAGGATGCGAAGGAATATAAACCGCACAACCTGTCCCATGCGCACTGCCCGGAGTGCGGCAAGCGAATGATGGAAGTCAACGGCAAGCGAGGCAAGACGTTCGTGTGTCAAGATCGCGAATGCGGTTACCGCCGCGCGGCGGAGCCCGTTCTGTCGAACAAGCGTTGTCCGCAATGCCATAAGAAGATGGAGATCCACACCGGCAAAGCGGGCAAATACGCGCAGTGCCGACCGTGTAATGTCATTGAGATGCTGGAGGACAAAGCCGGCGGCGGACGGATCAACAAGCATCAGCAGAAGCGGCTCGTCGAGCAGTACAGCGACAAGGTTACGCTGACCGGCGGGCTGGCCGATGCCCTGAAGGCCGCCCTGGAGGGCAAGAACGAGAAGAAGTAACTAGCGAGCAAGTCGTATAGGGAGTTGTGCGAGGCTCCAGATCGTTACTTATTGGAATGAACAATAAAAAGGTTGCGTTCGTCATTTGATCGGGTTGGATATTTGCAAGTGCGAAAACCAATCACCTATTATCTGAAGAACATGCGACCGCGTAGTGGATGAAGCAACCAAAAGTATGAAAATACGGGGGGGGTGCCAACATCATCTTATTGATGACGTTTGGGACACCCCCTTTTCGTTGTCTTTGCATGAAATTGGAAGTAGGCTCAAAGTAGTCCTATAGTCAACATTTTCTGCTGCGTACATGGCAATGGATTTTTAGTGTTAACCTTAACTGAGGATAATAGTTGAAGATCCCACTACTATGTCATAGGAACTATCCTAAACAGGATGCAACGCTCGAAAAATGTTAAATTAAAAATCATTTTGTCAAAATTAGCCTTTACAATCTCCTTATTTTTTACTATATTGATATAGCGGTAGGCTATATTTACTATAAATAAAGGAAGGGGTAGGTCGATATAACTATGCCAAAGGAACTTGATACGGAAACGAAAGCGGCCTTGATTAAAAATCTGACCGAGAACCTTCCTGTATTAAGGGCGAAGTTAGGAGTAACTCAAGCGGAGCTTGCGGCAAGAGTCGGCGTTAGCAGACAGACGATCATTTCGATTGAAATGGGAAAAAGGGCCATGTCGTGGGGGACCTTCGTTGCATTAACATTACTATTCCTTCGAAATGAATCGACGAAAGTGCTTCTACCCGTAGTAAAAGTTTATACAAGGGAATTAGACAGCTTCTTTCGCTTCGGATCTGAGGAGAACATACAAGAAGGTGATCAATAATGTCGCTAATCGATCGTATTAAGTTCGATGGGCCCGAACATGGAGAACCTTGGCTGGTCTATAAATATCCTGGTGAAGATTTTGCTCTTGGTTCCCAGTTGATTGTAAATCAAAGTCAAGAAGCCCTCTTTTTCAAAGGGGGAGAGGCGCTCGATCTGTTTGGACCTGGTACATTTACGCTTAAGACTGGCAACTTGCCGTTGTTGGATAAACTCGTTAATTTACCTTTCGGCGGAGATACACCATTCTCGGCAGAAGTTTACTTTATCAACAAGACGGCACGTCTTGACCTGCGTTGGGGCACTATGACTCCATTCCCTGTAGAGGATCCGAAATATGGAGTTTTATTGTCTGTCAGGGCTTTCGGTCAATATGGCGTTACAATTTCCGATCCGCGAATGTTTGTGACGCGCATGATTGGCGCGGCCAAAGGCGGCAGTATGACCGACTATGGTATTATCGCTCGATATTTTGAAGGAATCATCAATACGAGAATTAAAGAAATAGTTTCGAACTATATGATTAGAAAGCGGATTTCTTTCCTAGAGATCACGACCTATATCGGCGAGCTGTCCGAGGTTTGCACGCTTGCCATCAATGAAGAGTTTGAGCGATTTGGCGTGGAACTGCTGAATTTCTACATAGAATCTGTCAATGTACCGAAAGAAGATACGGTTAAGCTAAAGGACTTGAAGGAGAAGCGGGCCGAGCTGAATATCTTGGGCGAAGATTATTACCGTAGAAGATCCTTCGATGTGATGGAAAAGCTGGCAGACAACCCTGGCAGCGGTGGAATGGCCAATGCTGCGATGGGTATAGGAATGGGGTTTAGCGCTGGAGCTGCTGCAGGCGACGCCTTCGCGCAGTTGGGGGCCAATCTCATGCCATCCCATCCCGTTCCTATGGGACAACCAGGCTTTGCGTCAGTCCAACAAGGCGTACAACAAGAACGTTGCCGCAAGTGTGGAGAACATAGCCCGAAAGGATCGCGTTTCTGTGGAAGCTGCGGGGAGAAATTCGAACTCGGCACCCCATGTCCTAGCTGTAATCATCTTGTTGCCGCGGGAATGAAATTTTGTGGATCCTGCGGAACTGCTGTAGGAAATAGGATGTGCACAGGGTGCGGAAGCGAGGTTCCCACAGCGAGCGCATTCTGCGGAAATTGCGGAACGAAGCAATAACGGGGAGGTGATAAGGATTAGCGCAAACATAGTTATTATCAACGAATGTCCGCAATGCGGCGCTCCAGCTTCCTTGGAGAGCAATATCTGTCTTTACTGCAAAGCCGAATTTATAGTTAGGACATTTGGAAGTCTAAACGCTATGGATAGGACTGGCATTGACAAGTATATTGCAGTTTATAAGAGGGCGGTATTAGCGGATCCAGGCAATAATGAGGTCACGACGGCCTTGGGCATGTGTTATCTAAAGCTGGGACTCTATGATTATGCGCAAAAGTTTTTTGGGAAGGCGATTGAACAAATGGTAGACGTTAGCGACGTTTACTTTTATGGAGCGATTAGCCTCTTGAAGGGAAAACGGCCATTCGTTGCTACGCTCCCAGTCATTCGAAGGGCGGAGGAACTGCTTGAGGCGGCGGCTAGTCTAAACCCTACCGATGGAAAGATTTATTACACCCACGCGGTTATTAAACAGGATTACTATCACAAGAAGTTTATCAATACTTCGCCAAGTTCGAATGAATTGTTTCAACAGGCAGCCCAGACGGTCATTAGTGATGAAGATATCGACATCATCGAACGGTACATGTCTGTTCGGGTATAAACTAAATATTTGGGGGAAAAGACAAATGGCAACGGTTGATCGCAAGCTGGTTAAAAATTATTTCACGAGAGTTTTTCCGAAATGGGCTATTCTCTTGGCTATTGTCGGGATTCTTGTTCTTATGGGTAGCCCGGTATTCGGCATTATTCTGCTGGCCATCGCTGGCGCAGGTATGTACTTTCAGTACTTCGGAAAGACAGCCGCGACGGATCAGCAAGTCGATGAAGCGATCAGAATAGATTGCCAAGCCGCGATTGAACGCGGACGGGACAAGGTTGGCATCGTTGCCGAGATGGAATTGAAAGAGCCCATCCTGATTACAGGCGCTTACTACAAGTATGTGAACAAAGACACGAAACTGATGTACAAACGGGGGGCTGATGGGAAATTGCGGTTTTCTCTAGGCCAAGTCACGGTCTTCTACATTACCGAACATCAAGTATATTGCTATACTCGCATTGTAGATTTTACGAATGGCGATACCTTCTCCGAAACGACGGATGAGTACTTCTATCGTGACATTGTATCTGTTGCGACATTGTCCGAGAAAGTTCAAATTACGGATTCCAAAGGTAACCCGGTTTTCAATAAGAAAACAAAAGAACAAGAAATTCACGATGTTGAAGTGTTCAAACTTACGACTTCAGGCGGTACGTCGATTTCCGCTTATATCCAAGACCGTACAGCTATGAAAGAGAGAAAAGGAAGTATGGATATTTCTAAAGTAGAAGAGCAAATCAAGGCGATGAGAAATATCTTGCGCGAGAAAAAGGTAGGCTAATCGTGCTGTCTTAATAAGTGGAACAAACGTATCGGAGACACGGCTTGGGAAAAACCTTGCCAGATCAATTGAAACATCACTCCGTGATCGTATGGCGCAAGGTGTGCAAATGGTTTACTGTCGCTATGGAGTACATAGCGACAGTAAACAAAATGCATATCGCGGATCATACCAGAGCGCCAATCCTTCTCTATTTTTATGGATCCGATTGCCTTTGCTTCGCGTTTTTCTCTCACTTCTCGGCATTCCCTATATAATCGGCAGTTGGGTAGGCGACGGATACAATGTTGCCCCTATGAACGCTTCTTGCTGTCCTTTTATGTAATTTTATTGAAAAAATACAAACTAATCCTAGTTCTGAGGTTTTGAGAATGTGGGTTGCGTGCGGACATGAGAATAGATTGAACAGGTTACAAGAAGAAAAATTCCTTAGCCCTGTGGTAAGGACTTGATTGACATCATGATTTTGCTTGGTGACTTGGAGGGGTATCTGCATGAACGGACAGACAATGGATCGTAATGTCGTCAAGAAATACTTTTATGGCACGAAGTGGCCACTGATGCTGGGGATATTCGGGTCTATCCTAATGCTTATTATGGGTATGGGGCTGCGAGGGGTTGTCATTGTTATTGTCGCTGCCGTGATTTGGTCTCTCGTAGAGAAATATGGCGTGAAAGGGAGCCAGGAGCAGGCGGTAGATGCCTGCATTGAAGCGGATCTTAGCAATTTCTCAGAGCGGGCGTTGACGAAACTGGGTCTGGTCAGCGAGCAAATCAGTCTTATTACCCCGATTAAAGTACTGGGGCCCTACTATGACTATAAGGAGCCCAAGCCAGGTAGCCTATTCTCATGGATCAAAGCCATTTTTATTCGCTTGTTTATCCATCAGCCCAAGCTGATTTTTAAATATGGCAGCGATGACCGGGTCCGTTATTCCCTGATTCAGGCCCATGTCTTCTTATTCAGTGAATCACAAATCTATGTCTACGAAATTTGCTATGATCCTTGCAACGGTGAAATATTCGAGGAATCTACTGCCGAGTACTTCTACCGCGATGTGGACTGTGTCATCACGGGCGAGAAGACGGAACGGATCTTGTCCAAACGAAAGCTCATCAACAAGAAGTTCGAATACTTCAAGGTGATTGTAACTTCAGGAACCTCGACACATGCGGTTGCCGATGGCGAAACCTCCATCTTAGCTACTCAGGTCATGGCCATGCGCAACCTTATCCGCAGCAAGAAGGAAGAGTTATCATCCGGTAACAGCCAGATCTAACCGCATTCTGCGATTAAACCTGACTGGTCGAACCCAAAGGTGGCCCGGTCGCTGGCTGATCCGAATCTAGTTCGTTTAAGTGGAGTGATGACATGTCTGACTTGCTGATTGCTTTATTCATTGACGATACGGTCAAGGAATTTAAATTAAGCACGCTGCTTAGCAGAACAACGGGAACGATTATGGACAGGGATGTTCTGGAAAGCAGAGCCGAATTGATTCTGCCGCTCTATAAGGTTGGCAGCGAATGGGTGATTCGAACACCGGAGGCCCGTAAGGTTGAGATTTCCGTCAACAGTGAAAAAGTCAAGGAAAAAACCATCGCACACGGCGATTACATTACCGTATCGCATCTGGATACGCAGGTCGAATACAGCATGCTGATTACCGATGTCAGCCGATGCGGATTGCATTTTCATAAATACAAACTGGAACCAAGCAAGCCCGTCTTTATTGGTCGGTTGCCGGAGAGCGATATTTATTTCAATTTGAACAATAGCGTTTCCCGGAAACACGCCGCGATTAGGCTGGACGCTGAGGGCGGAGCGCACATCGAAGATTTGTCCGGTAAGACGGGCATCTATGTCAATGGTAAGCGGGTAAGCTCTTCCAAACTATCAGCAGGTGACATCATCTATATTGTCGGTTTGAAAATTATTTACCTCGATCATTATATCGCGGTTAGCAGCCTTATTGCCGGGACTACATTAAGTCCTCTCAAGCCTGAATACCGGCAGAGGCTTGATATGGAATCCCGTTCTGAGGCGGGCTACTTTACCCGGTCTCCGAGAATTATGAAGACGTTGGAATCAGGCGTGTTTGAGATTGATCCGCCGCCAACGTTGAATAAAGCAGGGAAGATGCCGCTTCTTTTCACGCTAGGTCCTTCGATGACGATGATGGTGGCCATGCTGGTAAGTCTCAGCGTCACCATTTCCAATGCTTCATCCGGATCGTCCGTGGTTGCCAGCGCAGCCATGACGGTCAGCATGCTTACGGGTGCTATACTATGGCCGATCCTGATCAATCGTTACCAACTGCGTGTGGAGAAAGCAGAGTTGCAGTACCGTGAGCAGCGCTATCTCGAATATCTGGGGAAACAAAAGAAGGCTTTGGAGGAGAAATATCAGCGCAACCGGCGGATTTTAAATGAAACGTTGTTCCCGGGCCCGGACACGGTCGCAGGCTTCCTGCGGAAACAGGGCAGTCAGCGACGATTATGGGAGCGCACGCCGGAGGATGGAGATTTTCTGGCCGTTCGGTTAGGAATAGGCGAAGACGACTTTCAAGTCGTCGTCTCGGTTCCCAAGCAGGGATTCGTGCTTGATGAGGATCCGCTGGCCGAAGAGCCGATGAAAATCGCATCGCAATTCGCCAAGTTGCAGGAGGTGCCGATCGCCATATCACTGAAGGAGAACCGGACGATCGGGCTTATTGGTGAATGGGATCGCATCCTGAACAATACGAAGGCGATGGCGCTGCACTTGGCTGGTCTTCACGCCCCCGACGAAGTGAAGCTTGTTCTGATTTACAATGAGAAGACAAGCCAACATTTCGAATGGGCGAGAGAGCTTCCGCATGTCTGGAGCACCGACCGCTCCCTTCGGCATATCGCAACAAATCGCCATGAGGTACACCAACTCTTCCATACGCTGGATGAAACGCTTAAGGAACGAGAAGCGGAGGAGAATCGGAAAGCCCGGGGCTCGCTTCCGCACTATGTATTTATCATTGCTGATGAGAAACTTGTCGAGGGTGAGCCTTTGATGCGGTATATCGGAAATCCTCGAAATCAAGTAGGTGTAACGGGCGTATTTGTCTATGGCGCCATCTCCAGGCTGCCCAAAGAGTGTGAAGCCATTATTCAAAATGAGACCGACTGCGGCATCTATTACAAAAATAAATTCAACAATCGTTTTCTTCCTTTCACGCCGGATGAAGTATCGGACGATTTACTGCTCGATTTTTCACGGGGCTTGTCCCGCCTTTCCATCAAGACGGAGTATGCTCAGTTAAGCGTGCCGGAGCGTGTATCGTTCTTGGGCATGTACAGGGCTGGCAACATTGAGGAATTGAATATCGAAGGGCTGTGGGAAGAGAACCTCTCGTATAAATCACTTGCGGCGCCAATTGGCATAAAGGCTGGCGGAGAAGTGTTTAACCTGGATATTCATGAAAACTATCATGGATCGCATGGACTCGTCGCCGGAATGACCGGATCGGGCAAAAGTGAATTTTTGCAAGCTTATATCATCTCGGCAGCTATTAATTATCACCCTCACGATCTATCCTTTGTGCTCATTGATTATAAGGGCGGAGGCATGGCCAACATTTTTGACGGCATGCCGCATATCGCTGGCAAAATTACCAACTTGTCCGGCAGTCAGCTGAATCGGTCGCTTATATCGATTAAGGCCGAGTTGAACCGTCGACAGCTGTTGTTCAATGAGTACAACGTCAACCATATCGATAAGTACCAGAAGATGTACAAGGAAGGCAGAGCTGCAACGCCTCTTCCGCATCTTGTCCTTATATCCGATGAATTCGCGCAGCTGAAAACGCAGCAGCCCGAATTCATGAAGGAACTGATCGATGTTGCGCAGATTGGTCGAAGCCTTGGCATTCATCTTATTCTTGCCACGCAAAAGCCATCAGGCGTTGTAGATGATCAAATTTGGAGCAACTCGAAATTTAGAATCTGCTTGAAAGTGTTGGATAAATACGACAGCAACGAAATGATCAAAAAGCCTGATGCCGCAATGATCAAGCTGCCTGGCCGGTGTTACGTTCAGGTTGGCTACGATGAGGTTTACGAATATATTCAATCCGGATACAGCGGTCTGGATTATGCTCCGCTGCCAGGCTATATCGACGAAGATGAGCTTACGGTCAGCATGATTGACAGTACGGCTGCATTAATGAGAAGCGCTAAAACCGATACAAGCGGAACGGCCAGCGGACAGTCCCAACTTGAGGCTCTAATTCATGAAATCATCTCGATTGCGGAGCGAAACAGTATTCCATCGCTTCCGTTGTGGCTGGAGCCGCTTAAGGAGGAGTTGGCGCTTGACGAGCTGGAGCGGCAGCCGGGATTCGACGGAGTAGGTTGGCCAGATAGGGAGCTGCGGCTTGAGGCCACTGTCGGCATGGCCGATTTCCCGAAGAGTCAGCAGCAGCTTCCCCTCAGCATCAATTTGCTGAAGGACGGTCATGTTGTTCTGTACGGGGCGTCCGGAACGGGCAAGACGACCTTCCTGCAAACGCTGATCTACAGTCTGGCCGAATCGTGCAGTCCCGAGAATATTCATGTCCACATTCTCGATTTTGGCGGAAGAACGCTTGGGTATTTCGCTGAGCTGCCTCATTGTTTGGGCGTCGCCTATGCGGACGATGAGGTGCAAGTAGAGGCAGCAATTGAGGGGCTAATCAAGGCGATGGAGCAAAGAAAGCGGTTGTTCGCCGAACACGGTACAGGTTCCTATGAGGGGTATTGCAGAGGGACGAAGAACAAGCTGCCGGCTATCGTGCTCGTACTGGATAACTATAGCGGCTTCAAGGAGCGGTATCATGACTTGGAGGATCAGCTGGTCAAAATTGCGAGCAACGGGAAAACGTACGGAATTTATTTGATCATAACGGGTAACAGCAAGGGCGCGATCTACTACAGAATTACCGAGCATGTCTCCAACTTCCTGACGTTGCGGATGAACGATAGTTTCCATTACCGAGAGATTCTGAATACATCATCAATACCGATCGAGCCTGATAACGTAAGGGGAAGAGGCTTGGCAATTGCCGGGGACGTTGTCGAATTTCAGACGGCGCTCGTCGTCAAGGCCGAGAACGAAATGGAGCGGATTTCGTACATTCGGGATCGAATCGCAGCTTACAATGAGGCCTGGGAGGGTCCGCGGGCAGGATTGGCGCAAGCCATGCTCATCGAACAAGTGGCTGCGGCCGCTTCCGAACGAGCCGCTGAGACAACTACGTTGCCTGCACGCATGCCCCGGTTACCAAGAAAGGCAGGATTGCCGTTATTGGAGATAAACGAACATATGCTGATGGCGGGGGTTCAAGCAAGCAGCGGCAGACCGCATGGACTGGAGCTTCAGAATCTGCATACGTTCTTCATTGCCAGCCACGAGGAGAATTCTCATCCTGCACATCTCATGCAGATGATAAGAGATGCGGCAGAGCAGCCGAACAGGCAGCTGGTGCTGATTGATCGATCAAGCCGGGAACTGGCTGAGAGCTATAGCGAGGCCGTGAGGAGGGGGAGGTATCTGACCACCGCCGCAGATGTCGATGCCTTTACCGACGAACTTGAGTCCCTCATGGATGTGCGGCTGGCCGACTATCGGCATATCCGAGAGAATGCCGTATCGGAGGAAACGGTATACGGCTGGATGCAAAAGCATGAGGCGTTGTTTATATTCATCAACGGTTTTAATGATTTCTACGACATGATTTCGGATGAAGCTGCGGAGAAGTGGGCGCAGCTGATACCGGCGGCCCGAGGACTCAATATTTATATCGTGACTTCAGGACAGCTCGACAAACTGGCGCCTTACAATGCTACCGAATTGTATATGTATCTAGTACGTGCCAACAAGGGGATTTTGATAGAGATACCAGTCCACTCGCAGCATATTTTTGACTTCCCGAACATGACTCATCACGAGCGTACCAAGCTCCTTCCTGCAGGCTATGGCTACTTGGTGGACGGGGACCAGTATGATGAAATTAAATGCCGCGCTAGTTTGGGAGAAAGGGGAAGCCATGCGTGAGTAAGAGGGGACCTTTGGAAGTGAATTTTTCGCTCGAAGAATTCATTATACTCTGCTTCGTACTTGGAGCGGACACGATCGTCGGCTTGGAGGATAATGCCAATCTGCTGCAATCCTCGCCCGACGAGCTGAGAGAAATCTGGTTGCGGGTTGCATCATCTTTGCAGGAGAAAAGATTTATAGGCAGTGTTGCCGAAGGTGCTGTGGAGATCGATGCGGGAATCCACACGTTAATCTCGGCGTGTGCCTGGCCGAAGCGTGTGCTTCGTACGCAGATAACGAATAGCGGGAGTGCAGGCCTGATCCAGACCAACTATTATTTCCATGAAGCGGGAATTGTCGTAATCACGCAGAACGCGCAGGCAGAGGGGCAGCTGACTGTTAGGTATCTAGATGATATTGAGGAAGCCTTGCAGATTCTCCAAGGTCAACTTGAGGGAATCTCGGCTCCGCTTGAGGAGGAGGCGTCCACTCATCCGGTGTCCGTTTCGCTGGATCGTACGCAATACTACGACTTTCTGTCGCCTGTCTATATGAGGAATGCGGGGAAAGCAGCCCGGGTGCTTCATGGAGCCGGACTGGAGGAGAGCTTCGCGCTTGATGCCGCGCAGGGTTTTGTCGGCAGGGAACGGTTTATCTCGCTAAGCCAGTGGCTGCCGGAAGGAGACACAGCCGTTGAGCTGTCCATGTGTTATATCGCGGAGGCCGGCTGCTGGGTCATCGAGATGCCTGATCAAGCCGATTGCGTAATCCGGCTTACCCGGCAGTCCTTTGCAGCCATCAAGCAGGCTTGCAATCATATCTTCGGGGAGACCCCGATGGCGGAGTAAGGCGAATAAGGCGGATGAAGGGAGAGAAGGCATGTCTTCCAAAATAAATATTTCGGTCTTTGTTCCTTCCGTAGGACAGAATCACGAATTTATCGTACCCGGCGAAATGACGACAGATAAAGTTCTATCGCTAATTGCCAATCTGCTAGCCGAAGAGTATCAAGGGATATCGAGCAACCCATCCCAACTTTGGCTGTACGATCGCAGCACCCTCGACGTGCTGGACCCCAGTCTGACCTTTAGACAGCTGGGGGTCAGGAATGGAAGCAAATTGATGCTGGCATAGGAGGTGAGGCAATGCATGGAACTTCGCATTAATTACGCTCAGGTGATCCGCCAGTCGAATGAATGCCGTGAGCTGGCTAATCAGTTAAGGAAAGAAATTACGGCGCTGGATAACTTCATGGGGCAGATCAAACTCAACTGGCAAGGCCAAGCCGCCGAAGCGTATTTGAAGCAATGTGAGCTGTTGAAGGAGCAATTAACGGCCTCTAGCAAAAAAGTGGAGCATGTATCCGGCACAATCAGGGATGTCGCAGACCGGATAAAACGTGAAGATGAAGCTGCCGCCGAACGTGCCCAAAGGCTGTCTCAGGGTAAATAAGCGACTGTCAATTCCTATAAATCATTTATTGGACTGGGAAGGGGAAATAGAAATGGCAAACAAGGCAATGCGCGTGGAGACAACAACGCTCAAGAAATCGGCTGAGTTCATTGAAGACAAAACAGCTAAATATGAGGCGGAATACAACAAAATATACACGGAGATCGAAAATCTGCGGGTATCCTGGTCAGGCCAATCGAGCGACGCACTGAATAAGCAGCTGGCAGGGTACAAGAACGATTTTCAAGAGCTTGCAAAGGTGTTGAAGGAGTATGCCAAACACCTCAAAACGACGGCCGAGAAAATTGAGAAGACAGAAGAGTCGCTGAAAAACGCCGCTAGCAAATTAAACGCAGGCCGTTAAACAAACGAAAAAGGAGAGCTGAACAACGATGGCATCTATTAAAGTGAATTCGACCGTTATGCGGGACAAGTCCGAAAGTCTTAAGGGCATTGCGAAATCCATTCAAGGGTTTACGTCTGAAATGACAAACGAGATTAACCGGCTGCGTTCAACCTGGGAAGGTGAAGTGGCGGAGACGACGGTTAAAAAGTTCAACGAACTGAAGGATGATTTCCAAAGCCGCTTCGATACCATTAACCAGTACGCGGAATTTCTGAAGAGCGCGGCTGACGAATGGGATCGGGTCAATCAGGAAAATTTGCAGTCCGCTGAAAGCCAGCGCAGCGACGCTTAATAGGGTTACTTTTGAAAATTGCATCTTCCCTTCTTTCAGGAATGATGCAATTTTCTTTCTTTACGGAACCTTCACGGCATAACTTTGAGGTGATTGTTTGACGTTACTATATGTGGATCGCGGGAAGCTGCGGGGAAATGCGGATACGGTCAAGAAGATCGGGGGCAAGGTGAAAACGATCGGCTCGGATTTGGCCGAAATCGGAAGAAACCTCGACTGGGATATTCGCTCGAAAGAACAAATTGACCGAATCATCAAGACCGTTACAGCAGACCTTGAAGAACAGACGGGCATTTTACAGCGGATGGAGAGCTTTCTGGCTGAAGCCATTCAAGCCTACGATAAGCTGGATGAGGGTCAAATGCAGAAGCTTGATGGCATTCTGACGGGGACGACCATTACGCCGGGCAACCGCAATGACTTGAGTGATATTTTTAAATGGTTTGCAGGGAGCCCTTTCCTGCCGATCCTTATCTCTAATCCTCAGCTGAGGGCGGCTTTGTTAAGTCAACAAGTGACCCAAAGCAATCTGTTGAACGCTCGAAGCGATGCTGGGGCTTCGGCGGGTCAGGCCGAGTCAGGGGGCAAAAGCAGCTCAGCGACAGCTCAACCTGGTTATGAGCTGAGCGATACTGGCGTGGATGCTTACCTTGCAAAAGCGGTGGCAAGCGATGAAGAAGGAATCGCCCAGGGAGAAGCGAGCGCGCATGCCGGCAGAGCTGCGGCCGAATATGAATATGAGACTTCCCTGTGGACGGACGAGAACAAATTTAACCCGGCTATCAGTGTAGGCGCCGGCGCACGTGTAAGTGCCGGAGAAGCGGAGGCATCCGGCTCGATCGGCAATGACAAGGTAGCAGTTACCGGGGGAGCAAAGGCGAACGTATTGTCTGCTGAAGCGGATGCTGGGGTAGAGTTCAACATCGCGAAAGGCGAAGTAAATGCGCATGCCGGTGCGCATGCCTCGGTAGTATCCGGTGAACTTAGCACCGGATTTCAGGTGCTTGGTTATGAGATTGAGCTTACTGGCTCAGGCCATGCGGTCGGTGTTGGTGCACAAGCCGAGATAGGCCGCGATAACGGCAAATTCAAAATAGGGGCCAAGGCATCCGCATTTTTGGGCTTGGGCTTCGAGGTGTCGATTGGGAAAAAATAACCGCAACTATTATCAGGTTAGTCTAAGTTTTCGCGAAATCATATACGTTCTTTTTGCCCGCAAAAAATGTCCGCACTGCGGCATGAAATTGAAAAGAACCACCACACAGGAGTTCATCGATACAGGTAGAAAAGGATTCAGTACCTTTTTGGATACGCGTAGCGAGGATGTCAACATCAATGAAATTACGGTGCTATACACGTGTGCAGGCTGCGGAACGGTATTTCCGATTCAGGATTTAACTCGCTAGCCGATGTATGCACCAGATCTAACTGGAGGTTCACTTATGAAAGAATTGCTGCCTAACGGGTCGGTGGTACTGTTGAAGAACAGCACCAAGAAAATCATGATTACGGGCCGGTTACAACGAGAAACGGGTGTAGAGGACCAGATTTGGGATTACTGTGCTTGCTTGTATCCAGAGGGCATTCTTAATCCCGACCAATCGTTCCTGTTCCAGCATGAACAAATTGAAAGAGTATATTTCATTGGCTTTCAGGATGAAGAGGAACTTGCGTTTCGTGAATTTTTGAAGCAGAAGATGAGTGAACGGCTGTAGGGGGCCGTCGCATGCTCAAAGTTCGACAAATGAGCAATCGCTACCGGTTCAAGGCAGCTGTCCTTTCTCATATAGGGACTGTCCGTTCGAATCATGAAGACAATTATTTGTTTGGTCATGAGCGCATGATTGATGAAGGAATGCAGCAGCGAATCAAGCCGTCCAAAGACCCCTTCGACGCGGTTACCTACGTGCAGGAGCGGTGCGACTTCTCCGGGAATAAGGCCTTGTTTGCCGTAAGTGACGGAATGGGCGGCCATCAGTCTGGCGAAGCGGCGAGCCGAATGGCGATTACGGGTTTACGTCGAGGGTTACATCGAATTCTGGAAGCGGGTGGACTGCAGAAGGCCGTCAATTGCTATCAGAACCTGCTTAGCCAAATCAATCAGGATATCTGTGCCCAGGCACGGCATACCCCTGCCATGCAGGATATGGGGGCCACCTTGACGACACTGATTGTAGCAGAGGATGGCATAGCCGCCGTCAATCTTGGGGATAGCCGAATCTACCATTTTGATGGTCAGGCATTGAGGCTGGTTACGCGGGATCATACCGAGGGTCAGAGGCTGCTCGATCTCAAGCTGCTGACGGCTGCCGAATTAAGCGGGTTTAAGTCCCGGAAAGTGCTGAATCGGTACTTGGGCATGGATGCGTCATCCTTGACGTTTAAAGGAGAGCCCAGTTTGCTGCCTGTGGGTACCCGCAGGTCGTGGTTTCTGCTCTGCAGTGACGGGTTGACCGATATGGTTCCGGATTACGTGATCGAGCTGCTGCTTCGGCGCAACTATGATAACGGCCGGCTGCAGGAGGCTGTGAAATCATTGGTAAAGGCGGCGGTAACAGGCATTAATGGAGAAACGGGAGGGTTCGACAACGTCACGGCGATGATTGTTGAAGTCACTCCTGGATTTACTTAAGCAAGGAGAATGACGATGGCCAATACAGGACAACTATCAGGACAAACGTTATTGGGCTACCAAGTCGGCGACAAGATAGGCGAAGGCGGTTTCGGCACAGTTTATCGCGTATCCAAGCGAAATCAAAGCGGCGAGTATGTATATGCGTTGAAGCATATTACGCTTCCTAGCGAAAGCCAATATCACGACGTGCTTAGCTCAATGGGCGGGGACTATACGAAGGCCGACAACTATTTTCAGTCTGTTCTCTCCGATATTATGCACGAGATCAACATATTGAGTTCCCTTACGGAGAAGGACAGCAGCCACATTGTCATTTATTACGACAACGAAATCGAGAAACAAGAGAATCCGTTAAGATACGATATCTACATTCGTATGGAGTATATGACGCCACTTACCTCGCATATCAGGACGCGTGAGATGAGGGTGTCGGATGTCATCGAGCTTGGGCTGAACATTCTCTCGGCCTTGGAAGTATGCCATTCCAATCAAATTATCCATCGGGATATTAAGGATGATAATATTTTTGTTAACCGGGATGGGAAGTACAAGCTTGGCGACTTCGGCGTAGCCAAGCTGCTCAAGGATTCGTCAAGAGCTGCATCCGTAAAGGGGACGCCGGCCTATATTGCCCCGGAAGTTTATCTCGGCAAAGAGAAATACAACAACGCGGTAGACTTGTATTCGCTCGGCATCGTCCTTTACAAGATGCTTAATTTTTCGCGCATCCCTTTTTTGCCGGACTTTCCGGATCATTATGAGATGGAAGACGTCGACATCGCGATCGGCAAAAGGCTGGCAGGCGAGATTCCGGAATTGCCGGTCAACGCTCCTCAAGAACTGGGCCATGTTCTCGTAAAAGCGATCTCTTCGCCGCTAGAGCGTTTCCAAGATGCCCGCTCCTTCAAGGAGGCATTGTTGAACGTTCGGCATAGGCTTTCTGCCAATGAGCTTAAAAGGGTCATTAATCAGCATATTCTTCAGGCACCCGCCGGTTCCGCCGATTCAAGAGGCTCGGAAGGGAAGCCTTCAATGACGCCGAATATGCGTGACTATGAAGCAACCGTGGGCGCAGGTGCGAGGAATTCTGAAGCGGAACCGGTATTGATGGGCGGCGGGCAAGAGAAGCAAGAGAAGCAAGAGGATTACCGGAATTTGTTTGCCACCGAAGGTGTCAGGCCAGCACCGCGTTCTCCGAAGCCCGTTCTGAACGACGAAATGCGGCTTCAAATCGACCCTGCTGCAAGGCTTAATGCATTACAAACGGCGGGCCAGAGTACTCGCCAGGTTATTACTCCGGTGTCCAAGAGGGACTTCATCTGGATGATTTATAGCGCTCCGCTTGTCGTGATCCTGCTCGCGGCTATACTTTTTTATGCCGTTGTGCCAGGCATTGCGGGGGACGTTGTTTCAATCCTTACATTAATGACCGGCGATATCAGGGAGATTCCCGGAGTAGAGATCGCAGTCAAATTCTTCAGTCTAAAAATGATGCTGATTCGGATCACCTTCTATCTGCTTTTTATTAGCTTTATTGTAACGCTGTTCATGGCAGGTAAGCAGCTGCAGAAGAAGAGGGAACCCGATTCCGAGGGGGCTGTGTTGCGGGGAAGACAGGCCTACATCAAAATTGTCGAAGTGGGTATCTTCTTAGATGAGGCCGCTGTACGTATTGAGGCAAATGATATTGTGGCCATCAAGCAAAAACTGAAGCGGATTGAGGAGCAACTGAAGATTGAAACTGATTTTGGCTGTGGTGACAGTCAAGTGACAGAGTGTGAGAACGAGATCACAGAAAAGCTGCAATCACTACTTGCGTGCATAAAAGGCATCGCAGTAGATCAGTATTATAATCGGAATCTCCAAGTGATTGAACAATTAATACATAGTATTTCGAGCTTATTAAGAGTACGAAGGGAATTGTCGAGGAAATAATCATCCGCTATACAGCGAGAACATGAATTGCAGGAGACTCCCCGGGAGCGTCGCTCTCGCTTTATGGGGCGTTTTAAAAGCCTGCAAACTTTGGCCGTTTCTTCTAAATGTCCGTCTCCCTTGGTATGAGAATATCATTGAGTTTGTGGAGAACGATTTCTTGCCCAAGACGAAATTCTATACATGTATGTCGGTGAGACTGCTCGTCTCCACCATGTAATCCGCTACCGCATGAGGTAGTGGATTTTTGCTTTTCCGGCCCATGCAGTTTTCTGCCTCACTTCTGTGACAGCTACTTTTTTTCCCTGAAGCTAATAGTGAACTGTAACGCTTGTGTCGACCGATAAAATTTCATAAGGACTTTTTCATAACATTGGAGTGGGCTAATAATGAAGATTGCTACCTGGCTTAAAGGGATGAGCGGCGTATTTATCGTGCTGCCCTGGCCGGAATTAGTGTCTATAGCCTTCAACAGAGAAAGTGGCCTGGCAAGTTTGTCGGCGGTTAGCGAACAAATGGCGGCAGGCTCTGAAGACATTGCGGTATCCGTCTCCGAAATGGCCACGATCGCCGAAGAATCGCTTTTAAAGCCGTGAACGATATGACGGCAAAGCAAAGCTCTTTAGTTCAGGAAGTCGCTTCGCTTACGGACTTGCTTAGCAAAGATTCTCAAAGCTTGGAAGCCCTCGTAATGAAGTTTAAAGTGTAAAATCAATAGCAGTCTCAATAACACGCGGCGGCAATTGTAGATTTGCATCATTCCCACGGTTCGCCTCCGCCATAAAATCCAGTCCGAATGAGGACTGGGTTTTATGTTTGTTCTAGGTCGATTGGCCCCTTAGGATAATTACAAAAACGTCTCAATCACAGCCGCAACCTACTCTCCGTTCCTTTACCCATCTATACTTCCACGGCCTCTTCTGCGTCAACCGCGCGCAAAGTATTTTTAGTTTCTATTAATTTCTTGTCAGACCCTACCGAAAGAACTAGTAGAGAAACTCATTTCCTTCTAAAGTATTGCAAATGAAGTTATCTCATTCAACCGAGATGGTCAGAGAGGGAGTTGGCACAAGTGGGTAGTCGGAAGATCAGTCATCAAATCATCTCAGCTTCCTTAGCGACGTTGCTTGCGAGCGGGGTAGCGATTCCGTATAACGCCATGGCAGCATCGCCGAGTGAAATCGCTGCCAGCGGGACGACGGTATCGTTCTCGCCGATCAAAAAGACAGGGTTTATCTCCAAGGGGATCGATACATCTACATCGGAGCCGGTCCGCGTGATCGTCACGCTAACCGCCGAGCCCGGCGCGGTTGGTCTGTATGGGCGTTCGATGGGCATTACGACGATGTCGGAGCAGTCTGCTGAAGCGGCTGCGGACAGTCAGCAGGATTCGTTCATTGGAACGGCGGAAGACAATGGCCTAGATATGACGGTGAATGAGCAGTTCAATACCGTCCTTAACGGAATGGAGGTCACTATTCCGGCCGATCAAATCCCGGCTCTGGCCGCACTGCCGGGCGTTGCCTCCGTGTATGAGAATCTGACCTATTACAGCATCCCGAATGTGACGGCGGACGGGGGCGGCGATCTCCCGCTGTATTACGACAATCTGCCGCTCGAGCAGATCGGCGTTGACAAGGCATGGGCCGCCGGGTTGACCGGCGCCGGATTAAAGGTAGGCGTCATCGATACTGGCGTCGACTATGACCATCCGGACCTGCAGGGCGCGTATGCTGGGGGATACGACGCATTTTTCCAAGATGAAGATCCCTATGAAGAGATTCCGGACCCAGCTGCCCAAAACGCGGGTACCTCCCACGGCACACATGTTTCAGGCACGATCGTCGGTCAAGCGAACAATGTCAATGCGGAGTTTGCACAGCGTGGTATAGCGCCCGGCGCGGACTTATACGTCTATAAAGTACTCGGCTTTGATGCCGTCACGAAAAAATCGTCCGGATCTTCCGCTCAGGTCATCGCCGGCATTGAGCATGCCGTTGAAGACGGAATGGACGTCATCAATCTGTCGCTGGGATCCGATGCGGAGAAAGACGTGAACACGCCGGATGCCATCGCCATTAATAACGCGGTGTTAGCGGGTGTTGTCGCTGTTGTCGCAAATGGCAATGCAGGCGATAGCGCACCTTACTACTATACAATGGGTTCGCCTGCCTCCTCGCAGCTCGCGATTTCCGTAGGTGCGGCAACAACGGCCATCCAGTCCTCCTCGGTCGAAACGACCGCGACGCTTGCGGCAGATCCGTTTACGCTGAAGCTGATGGCGTGGAAGACGGGAGAGGACGTTGCCGAGTACTTGGGTAGCGACCCGATCGACGGGGTGTACGTGGGCATCGGTGACGATGCTGATTATCAGGGGATCGACATCACCGGTAAAGTCGCGTTGGTCTCCCGGGGGAATCTCTCGTTCGTAGAGAAAATCGCCAAAGCCAAGGCGCATGGCGCCAAGGCGGTTATTCTGTTCAACGGCATCAATAGCGCTAACGGAAGCGTGAATCTGAGCGAAAGCATCAGCGGCCGGGACGGCTACATGAGTAACGTGCTTGCCGACGATCTCTCTTATATTCCGATGTTCGATATGTCCGGAACACAGGGGCGTGCATTGGCCAGGGCCGTCCTGAACGATCCGGGTACGCCGCTTCAGTTCGCGTTCGGCACCTTCATCCCGTACGAAGCCTTGAAGGGAGACCAGATGGCCAGCTTTAGTTCCCGCGGCCCGGACTCCGATGCGAATTACAGCATTAAACCGGATATCGTAGCACCGGGGAATTCGATTTTTTCTACGTATCCCGCCTACGGCGGCAACTATGACGAGGCCTATGCCCGCTTGAGCGGTACCAGTATGGCAACTCCGCACGTGACGGGGCTGGCCCTGCTGCTGAAGCAGCTGCATCCGGAATGGACGCCGTTCGATATCCGCGCGGCGCTTGCCAATACCGCAACGACCATGACGGACGGCGATGGCAAACCATACGATGTCTACTCGCAGGGCGCGGGCCGCGTCGACGTATCCCGCGCGATCGACACGCCAGCCTTGCTCGAGACGGTAGACGAGATCACGATTCTGGATCCCAACTTGCATGAGAAGACGGTCGTGAACAACGGCTCTTCCGCCAGCTTCGGCATGATGGCCCCAGGCAGCGACGTGAAGACCGAACAGCTGGTGCTGAAGAACTTCTCCGATGACGCCGTCACTTACACCGCGTCCATCAAGATGCATAGCAATCTGTCGGATGCGCTCTCGCCATTTATAGAGGCAGACGCTGGCGGTCTTGTTGTCCAAGTAGAAGGATTGAATGAAGATGACACGATTACGGCAGAGGCGCAGCAAAATAAAGCGTTGGCGCTCAAGGTTCAGCCGACCCTGACTGCACAACCCGGCATGTACGAAGGCGAAATCGTGCTGACAAGCAATTCGGACGATCCGGCGCTTCATCTGCCGTTCGTCGTCCATGTCGGAGACGAGCGGGCCAGCAATGGCTTCGGTGTACAGGATGTCTCGGCTTCGCCGATTGCCATCTCGCCGAATGATGACGGCTATCAAGACGCGACCGATGTATCCTTCAAATTGACGGCCAGCAATATCAACTACATCGAGATGAATGCGTATGGCCTGGACGATAAGCTCATCGGCACGCTATATGCGGAGCAGCAGTTCGATGATAATGGGAACCTTAAGGTTTTGGAGCCGAAGGCGTATGCCTTCCCCATTACGAATGAATATATCGACGGTGAGACCGATGCCGACGATAACTTGATCGTGAAGCATTTGAAGCCGGGCCAATATAAACTAGAAGTGCTGGCAGTGGCAAATTATAATCCGGTAATAGGATCGTACAGCAATATCTACTATGCTTACGGGCTCTATAAGGTCGAGTCGGAAGGCGAAGCGGCGCTGGCGCTCGCGGCGAAGAACCTGGTGACTTCCGCTGCCGTCAATGTGACCCAGATTAACAACAAAGTCTTGACGTTCCCGGCGACTACGGGACTGACGTATTCGGTCACGGCAAGCAGTCGACCGGACTATATTAAGGATAACGTGCTGCTGAAGCGCCCTGCTTCCAGCGAATCGGACCTGCCGGTTACGCTTACCGCGCGTGTAGCGCTAACGGCCGATACGAAAAACTACCTTCAGGTTGATGTACCGGTCACGGTGCCGAAGAATACGGTGACGGAGAACTCCGGTGGCGGGTTTGTCGGTACACCATCACCACCATCACCAACACCATCACCATCACCATCACCTGAATCAACGGGAAGCAAGCTGAACCCATCGGTACCGGCCGTTGTCGCGCAAGGGCAGCAGCAATCGAACGTGACGGTCGCGACGGAGCCCAAATCGTCTGCGATCAACGTAACCGTCAGCGATGACAATCTGAAGACGGCGCTGGAGAAGGCAGGCAAATCGCCGACGGCGTTCGTGATGGCCGTGGAGAACAAGGAGAACCTGGAGGCGAACTTTACCCTGAGCGCTTCTCAGACTCAGCAGCTCGCCAAGGCGCCGACCGGAAGCTCGCTTATCGTCAATAATGGAGATTCCTCGGTTGCCATTCCATCTTCGGTGATGAGCCATGTGCCTGCCGGTGCGGGCGTACAGGTATCGGTTAAGCCGGAGAAAGAGAAGTCCTCGATCTTCGCCATCGGCGCGAACGACAAGGTCGTGGGCGATCCAATCGCGTTTGAACTATACGTTCTAAATGGCTCTTCAACGACGCCGCTAACGCTGCCTGGCAGCCAGCGGGTTGTGCGTTCCTTTACCGTTCCGGGAACGATATCGGCGAATACGGCCGGCGTTCTGTATGAAGAGGATGGTCGAGTATCGCCGGTTGCTTCGGTGTTGACTCCACAGAGTAACGGGACTACGATCGTAACGGTGTCGCGTCCTGGCTTCTCGACGTATACGCTGGTCAGCCGTGACGTCAGCTTTACGGATATCGATCGCAGCTGGGCCAAATCGCAGATTGAGGCCATGGCTCGCAAGCTGATCGTCAACGGCACGAGCGAGACGCTCTTCTCTCCGAAGAAGAACGTGACGCGCGCTGAATATGCAGCGATGATCTCCCGTGCACTTGGCCTTAATCCGTCGGCCGACGTGACGCTCTCGGATGTACGAACGTCCGACTGGTATGCGAATGAGGTTACGGCGGCTTATGCTGCGGGTATTGTGACTGGCGATGGTGCCGGACACTTTAATCCGAATGGCATTATTACGCGCGAGCAGATGAGCACGATGCTGGCACGCGCCATGACGCTCTTGGGCGTGCAGCCGTCTATGAGCCAGCCGTCCCATACGACTTACCAAGATGTTTCCGGTTTCTCCAGCTATGCGAGAAATAGCATCGAGGCCGTAACGGCAGCAGGCATTATGCAAGGCGAAAGCATTAACGGCGTCACCTACTTCCATGCTGACGCAGCGGTGACGCGCGATATGGCGACGGTTGCCCTGTATAAGCTGCTTAAGCAAGCCAAGCTGACCGACTAATGATTGTCTAATGTTCGCCATGAGTCCCTCTCCGACTAGACGGTTGGAGAGGGACTCTTTTGTTATGCGTGCCAACCAAGCGGATCCATTATTTTGAGATACGGAATGGACAAGCGCAAGAGGAGATGACGTCATGTAGGGCAAGCTCGTCACATGTCGGGGTTACTGCAGACCGATCCGGAGGGCGTGGGCCTACACGATTATGGTTATTTAACCGGTATTTCCCCCACGGAATAAGATTTATCTATCCGGGGAAATGCAATAACATGTTTTTGCCTAAAGCTATGTTATAATGGGTGTTCCGTTCGATTAGGAAAGGAGAGGAAACCAGCTATGAACTCTTTTGAAGACTGGAATCTGAAAGTAAAAAGGACGTTTAATGCAACGAGCATCGAAGAAGTATTAACGGTTACCGAGGCGGGGGCCCTTCTTGGTCTTTCCAAAGACCAAATGAAAGTATTCGTGGATAAAAATAAACTAACGAAAGTCCCGATCATGAGAAGCGTCCATAGATACCTACTGCTAAAGCATGAAATCGACGACATCGTAAAGAATGGGGTCTCTTAGATAAGACGCGCCCTCCGTATATGGGTAGCAGCCAATGCGGGGTGGGAGCTTCTACGAAGTGGGGGTTTATTCTTGAGGAAGCAATAACCAGGCCATACTAGCTCTGTAATAATTGCTATTGAGGGGAAAACGTGATAAGATTAGGTTATTGGAATTTTGACCTGAATTCACATATCGCAGAGGGTTAATGTTTTGATTGCGTCTTTTAACCTTGTGCAATATGTGAATTTTTTATTTGTAGCTGAATAAGAAGGTCATGTAAATTATGGAGGTGTTTCTATGCAAACAGGAACCGTGAAATGGTTTAACGCAGAAAAAGGCTTTGGTTTCATCGAGGTAGAAGGCGGCGGAGACGTATTCGTGCATTTCAGCGCGATCGTCGGCGACGGCTTCAAATCGTTAGATGAAGGCCAGCGTGTAGAGTTTAACGTTGTTCAGGGTAACCGTGGACAGCAAGCGGAGAACGTCGTAAAACTGTAAATGCTTTTTTCGAATCCCCGAACCTATTGTTTGGGGATTTTATTTTACAAGCGACGAGGCAGGCAGGTCAGCCAGATTAATTTGAGGGGGATGGTCCCATGAGTGCTTGGAATAAACCGCTGGAAAATTTGCCGGAAGAACTGACAATGATCTGGTCCTGTACGAATACAGGCTGCAAGGGCTGGATGAGAGACAATTTCTCCTTTAAAGAAGTTCCCGTATGCTCGCAATGTAAATCGCCGATGGTGAGCAGCGAGCGAAACCTGCCTATTTTGATGTCGTCGGATACGCAAGTGAAACAATTTAGACGGAATCAGCAAAAAGCAAAAGCGGCGGAGTAACGTCGCCAGCATGGAAAATCCACAACCGGGTGAGGTTGTGGATTTTAGTTTGCTCACGTATTAGTTCCCATATCGAAGAAGACGAGGGGGGACAAAATGATTCGAACCAAACGGAACGGATATGCTTCCATTGCCCCTGATTCTATAATGAGCGATGCGCAAGGGAATGCCTATTTCCTCGATAACGGTGGGCGCCTATACTCCGTTGACCCGAACGGTAACGAGCGTTTCATCGTGCTTAGCTGAGCCGACCCCGGAGCGTATTCGCCCCTGTATGTGAGCCCGGAAGGCGTGGCCGTATTTTCGAACGGGAACGTGGGCACGTATATGATCAAAGCTCGCGGCAAGTAACGTCCAGCTGCGAACGAGCATGAAGCGCGGCTTCCGCGCATTGGCCACAGCCTTAAGGTTGTGGCTTTTTTGTCGTTTGCGCCTGGTGCGCCTAGCCCTTCGCGACAACAAACCATCCCGCATCTCCAGCTGGAAACACTCCGCACCCCGCAACTGCTGCCCATGCGGTCCGATTGCGGTCCCCGCAACATCGGAGAAATCCCGGAAAACCGCATGGTCGCGGTGTTTTCGTGGCGGTGGGCCGCAATTCGTTTGTGGGAAAGCGCAGGGTCGTTTTCGGTGTAAAATTGGAAATTATCGCTTATTATGAATTCAAGAGGAACACGGCAACGAGAACGGAACGAGAGCAGACGAGAAACAAACGAGAAGCAAACGAGAAGCAAACGAGAAGCAACCGAGCGAACAAGGGAAAGCGAACGGCACCGCGAAGGGCGAACGCTCAATGAGCAGATGAGTAGCGCGGGCGGCCGCTTCATACATAAGGGCCACAATCGAACCACGGGGAAGGGGAGAGCGAAGATGTTCGGATTATCATTTGGAAACGGAGTGACGCTCGTGCACTTCGAGCAGCAGGCGGCGCGGTTGTTCGCGGCCAGCGACAATCTGGATTGCCGGTATGTCCGGGCGCTGTTCAAGAAACACGGGACGCCGGTCACGCAATATATCGAAGCGAACTTGTCGAGCATCTACGATACGGCGGAGGACTTGATCGCGCTTGGCAACGAGCTGATCGCCTTCTACGTCACGCCGGCCAGCTACCGGCTGTGCAAACGGCTGACGGCGATTCTCAAGCAGCTGGACGACCGGACCCGAATCGTCTGGTTCGGCGGGGTTGCCGCCAAGCTGAGCGAGGCGGTGCTGCGGATCACGGAAGCGGACGGCTGCGTCAAATGGGAGCCGGAAGCGACGCTCCATACGCTGCTGAACACGGACTTCGAGCAGTGGCCGGATGTGCAAGGCATCGCTTGCCGGGAGAGCTTCGGGAACGGCGACACAAGCGAGGAGGTCCGCGAGTCCGGCGAGACTCCGGGAGCCAGCGAAGCCGATGAAGCTGCGGCATACGCCGCCACGCTGGACGACATGCCAAGCGCGTGGGAGGAAGCTGCCTCCGGCAGACAGCTGCCCGTGCTGACGGTGAGATGCGCCGACCAGCAGGGGAATCCCCGGCATGCGGCAGGCAGCATTCGAACGCATTCGGCGGAACGGCTGAAGCGGGATATCGAGCTGGCGGCGCACGCGTCGAAGCAGGTGCATCCGCTGCTGACGCTTGAAGGCTTCGAGCTCCTGACCAATACAGCGCAGCTCGAAGCGGCGGTGGATGCGATGCAAGAAGGGAAGCATCGGGCGGCTTACCGGGCCGCGGTGCCGCTCCGGCAGTGGGAGCCGGACTTCGCGCAGCGGCTGGCCGAAGCGGGCGTCAGCGCCTTCGAGCTTCTGGTTCCGATGGCGGGCGAGCTCGATGCGCGGCGGCTGACGTCGGTCACGGAGGCGATGAAGCGGCTGAAAGCGGCCAACGAGCGAATGACGTACTGCGTGACGCTCATCTCCGGGACGACGCAGACCGCGGCGGGAGCCGAACAGACGGCAGGCCTGCTGCGCACATGGATCGGGGAAGGGCTTATTGAAGCCGCGGCTATCCGGACAGAGCTCTACGCGGAGCCGAAGGAAGAAGCGCAGCTTCTTGGCTCAAGCGTAAGCGGCCCTGACGAATCCGGCCCGGATGCATACACGCCGAATGTAACCGGACCTGACGCACGCAGTCGAGATGCTTCCGGTCTTGACCCAGGCGAACTGCCGATTCGGATCAACCTGCCGGAAGCCATTCGCGACGTAATACGCGATCATTACCGCAAAGCGCCGGAAGCCGCGCTCATCAACGGCTACCTGGCTTACATGACGGGCAACTATCCCCACCAGGTCATAGGCGGCGGGGTCAAACATATCGGATATACGGACGGCGAGTGGAATGAACGAGATATTCATCGTCTGGGCGACTACACAGGCGTCAACAGCGCCATTCTATTCGACAATATCCAAGTAAATAGGGAATTAAACTCAGAATATATTAAGGGCACTTCTGCAGCCGAATCCCGACCAGATTCGATCTACTACGACCAAGATGGCGTCTGGAAGCAGGCTAATCCAGTGTTCAACCGGCTGGCGAATGCGGCTGACCGCTCGGACTACTACCTCTCCAACGCGCACCAGATTGTGCAGATCGGCGAGCATCGCTCGCAGCTGCAGATGAACGATTTTCTCCACATGGAGCCGATCGATATCCGGCAGATGAGCTACCGGCAAGCGGCGGAGCTTCGGCCGAATGCCGACGAGGTGCAGTTCCAGGTGCTCGACATCAACTCGGAGGGTGATCTGGATGCCTTCCTCCAGGATGTCGATACCTTCAGCCGCGAGGGGATCTTCCGGCACGGCTACGAGGTCCAGTCTTATCTGGTCGACAGCTGCCGCTGGTCCGGCGCCCATCAATGCAGAGCCAAGCAGCTGCCGCGCTTGTTCGTGGACGGCGGGGGGCAGCTATCGAGCTGCCGCGGCTGCGCGGCGATCGGCGATATGCACGACTCGCTCGACAGCTTGCTGACGCAGGCGGCGGTCATGTCGGATCAAGAGCAGCTGCTGCGGGGATGCGGAACATGCCCGATCAAGGATACGTGCTCCAAATGCACCTTCCTGCCGGATTATATGAACCGCCAGCAGTATTGCGATATCCGCCGGAAGCACGCGATGCTGCACCGGTACATGCAGATGGTGCAGCTCTTCAAAGGCCTGCGCAAGTATGCCCAGGCGCTGAATGGAATGGAAGTGAAGGATGTGCGCATCTCTCTGCCGACCTGCACGCACCTGTATCCGCGTTCGGCGCCAATGGATGCGGGCACGAGATCGGCGGTAGCCGAGACGGTCTTCCTGTTCTTCCACAAGGAGTCGCCGATCGTCTTCCATGCCGCCACGCAAAAAATATTAAAGCTCAACGAGCCGCTGGCGCTCCTCCTCGAAGGCCTGATCGTGGGGGCGGACGAGACGGAACTTCGCCGGGTGCTGATGGATCGCTACCAGGCCGATGCCGACCAAGCCGCCGCTACCGTATCGCAAGCGATGGAGCTGTTCGCAAGGGAAGGTTGTCTGCAATTGCCCGCACGGGCCTCGTGAAAGGGAGGGATCGCCCTATGTTAACGCAAACGGCAAGCTATCCGATCGTGCATCCGCTGAAGGACGTGCGATTGGGCGAAGAATTTACGGCCATCGCAGCCGGAGAAGGCATCTACGTGCAGGATACAAACGGCAGAACGTACATTGACGGCATTAGCGGGCTATGGAACGTCTCGCTCGGTTACCGGCATCCCGGCATCCGGCAGGCGGTTATAGAACAGCTCGACCGCGTTCCTTACGTCAATCCGGTGGATGGGGCGAACCCGACCACGCTGGCATTTGCCGAGCGGCTGCTGCAAGCGACGCCCGACTCGCTGACCAAGGTCGCGTATACCTGCACGGGCTCGGAGTCGGTGGAGCTGGCGATCAAGCTGATGCGCAAATATTTCAACCTCCGCCATCAGCCGGACAAGAACCGGATCGTCGTCCTGGACAAATCGTATCATGGCACCTACTACGGCTCGATGAGCGCAAGCGGGATCGACCGCGAAATCTCTGAGAGCTATGGCCCCAAAGTACCGGGCTTCGTCTTCCATCCGTTGCCGGTGTACGGCGATAGTACGCCGGGACAGATTTCGCCTGAAGGCCTGGCGCATCGGATGCGGGAGCTGGAGCAGCTGTTCGAGCAGGAGAGCGGGACGCTGGCGGGCATCATCCTGGAGCCGATTATCGGCTCGGGCGGCATCATTCCGCTGCCGGACGACTACCTCCGCAAGGTGAAGGCGCTGTGCGTCAAGCATGACGTGCTGCTCGCCTTCGATGAAGTCGCTACCGGCGTAGGGCGCACGGGCCGCATGTTCGCCTTCGAGCACAGCGGCGTCGTACCGGATATTCTGTGCCTGTCCAAAGGGATTAACAGCGGGTACCTCCCACTTGGCGCGACGTTATTCAGCGAAGAGATTTACCAGGCGTTCGCCAGAGCAGGTTCGCATATCGAGCATCTGTCTACCCAGAATGGCAATCCGGTCGCATGCGCCGCCGGCATCGCCACGCTGGATGCGGTTCAAGCACCGGGCATGCTCGAATCCATTGAGCGCAAAGGCGCGCTGCTGCGGCAATCGTTGGAGTCGGCGCTCGCGAATAGCCCGCTGCTGCTCGAAGTGCGCGGCAAGGGACTTATGCTCGGCGTCGCGCTGACGTCGAACAAGGCAACCGGGGCACTGCTGTCCGCGGAGCGGCTCTCGGCCATCGTGGCGAAGCTGAAGCAGCGCGGACTGCTGGTCTACCCGTTCCATACGCCGGAGCTGACCACGGGCTTCCACCTCTTCCCGCCCTTCATTATCAATGAAGCGGAGATGGCGAAGATGGTTCAGATTATAGCGAAAGTACTTGAAGGGAGGTGATAGCGCGGGCATCGGAGTGGCAAGCAAGCTCCTGTCCGGCATAGACGCGAAGCTTCGTGCAGCAGACATCTTGGATCATCCCGTTAACTATACACGTTCGTCAATCCGCTTGGACGGGTGGTGATGAAAGTGAAGCATGACCTCTCCGGCAAGGTGGAGGAAATTCCGGCAAGCCCGCCCGCAGGGTGGGGAGAGACCGTAGCGCCGATTGTACGGAAGTAACTACCGTCCGCGAGTTGTGGGCGATCATGGCGGCGAACAGCGGAACTCGCACCGATTTCTCTATAAGGAGGTGACACAGATGCAACAGAACCTTTCTCTGCAGCTCGAAGAAATGGAAGCCGTCGCGGCCCCAGGCTGGACGGATATTGCGATCGGCGTAGCCGTTGGCGTCGGTATCGGCGTAGCGCTGACGTAGAGCGGATGGGATTGAAGCCCGAAGGCAGCCCGGCACAGCCCGAGGACGCTGCTTGGGCGAAGGCGATCACAGCATCCGAAAGCATGAGCGTATATCACGCTCCGATAGAAGGTGGTGAAAGCAATGAACTGGTGGTGGGCTATTGGACCAATCGTCCCGATCGTAGTGCCGATTATTATCGGTGGCTAATGGAGACAAAGCGCTGGCATTGTGCCAACCAATCCGACTTCTCTTCAAGGAGGTGACACAAATGAACAAGAACCTGTCCTTGCAGCTCGAGGAAATGGAAGCCGTCACGGCGCCAGGCTGGCAGGATGTCGCGATCGGCGTGGCCGTCGGCATCGGCATCGGCGTAGCCCTGACGTAGAGGGGATGGAAGCCCGAAGGCGACCCCGGCTCAGAAACCAATAAACCATATCCCCGGAAAGGAAGGTGATAGCGATGTGGATGCATGTCATTGGACCGATCATCCCGATCGTGGTTTGCCCGATCATTATCCCGCCTGTCATCTAAGGTTGAGACAGCGCCAGGAACGACAATTTCTCTTCAAGGAGGTGACACAGATGAGCAAGAACCTGTCCTTGCAGCTCGAGGAAATGGAAGCCGTCACGGCGCCAGGCTGGCAGGATGTCGCAATCGGCGTAGCCGTCGGCATCGGCATCGGCGTAGCCCTGACGTAGTCGAGTACCGCTGCTAGCGGATACCGGCAAGCGGTTCACGCAAGACGATTCGATCTCGCACGATAAGGAGGTGAATTCCATGAAACTGTGGCCAATCATTCCGATTCTTCCGATCATTCCGCTCCTCCCGCCGGTCATTACGCCAATCGTACTGCCATTCTAATCCGGCTGCGGCACGTGCCTAACAACCCGTGAAGGAGGTGACACAAATGAACAAGAACCTGTCCTTGCAGCTCGAGGAAATGGAAGCCGTCACGGCGCCAGGCTGGCAGGATGTCGCGATCGGCGTGGCCGTCGGCATCGGTATCGGCGTAGCCCTGACGTAGTTCGCCGCCGGCACATCAATACACACCTCAATCCATATTCGAAGGAGACGATCGCGATGAATCAACGTTTGGCACTGCAATTGGAGGAAATGGAAACGATCACGGCACCGGGCGACGGCGCGTATGTAGCAGGCGTAGCGGTGGGCGTAGGCATCGGCGTGGGCATCATCGTCGCGCTGACATAGGGAACGGCAGCACGCATACTTAACGCGCTAATCGCAGCGCATCCGTATGACCCGACCCGGCTTATATCCGGACACCACAACCCAAATTCAAGGAGGACGAACACATGAACAACCAACTGAACCTGCACATGGAACTGCTGGAGGACGTAGCGGCACCTGGTAACGCGAAGGATTTCGTAGAAGGCGTAGCCGTCGGTCTGGGTGCCGTGGCAGCTGCTACCGCGATCATCGCTTTCACTTAATACCGGCAAGAACACCGCAATTATCTTTATCCATCCCAATTCCAAATCAAAGGAGACGACCGCGATGAATCAACGTTTGGCACTGCAATTGGAGGAAATGGAAACGATCACGGCACCAGGCGACGGCGCGTATGTAGCAGGCGTAGCGGTAGGCGTAGGCATCGGCGTGGGCATCATCGTCGCGCTGACCTAGGAACTGGCAGCACATACTTAACGCGCTAACCACAGCGCATCCGCATTAACTGACCCGGCTGCACCCGGGCAGAACAACCAAATTCGAGGAGGACGAACACATGAACAACCAACTGAACCTGCACATGGAACTGCTGGAGGACGTAGCGGCACCTGGCAACGCGAAGGATTTCGTAGAGGGCGTAGCCGTCGGCCTGGGCGCCGTGGCAGCTGCTACCGCGATCATCGCATTCACTTAATACCGGCAAGACAACCGCAATTATCTTCATCCATCCCAATTTCAAATCAAAGGAGACGATCGCGATGAATCAACGTTTGGCACTGCAATTGGAGGAAATGGAAACGATCACGGCACCAGGCGACGCGGCTTATGTAGCGGGCGTAGCGGTAGGCGTAGGCATCGGCGTGGGCATCATCGTCGCGCTGACCTAGGGAACGGCAGTACGCATACTTAGCGCTAATCTCGGCGCATCCGTATGACCCGACCCGGCTTATATCCGGGCACCACAACCCAAATTCAAGGAGGACGAACCCATGAACAACCAACTGAACCTGCACATGGAACTGCTGGAGGACGTAGCGGCACCTGGCAACGCGAAGGATTTCGTAGAGGGCGTAGCCGTCGGCCTGGGCGCCGTGGCAGCTGCTACCGCGATCATCGCATTCACGTAAGATCCCACTTTGCGTCAGGAGGAACGAACCATGAACAAACCAATGCACGTGCAAATGGAACTTTTGGAGCAAGTCACCGCACCTGGCGATGCCAAGGACTTCGTATCCGGCGTAGCCGTCGGCCTGGGCGCCGTAGCAGCCGCTACCGCAATTATCGCATTCACATGATGACCCGAAAGGTTTTGGAGCACTCTCCCCCTGCCTGCGGCGCTTGGCCGCAAGCGGGGGAGGATAACTCCGCATATTTCAAATTCGAACGTGTTGAGGTGGGGAAGCGATGGAGCTGACCAGTCACATTGAAATTCATGAGATCGAAAATAACTGTTTCTTAGTTCAACATAAATTCAACAACAAGTATGTGAAAATGGGCCGCCGGGAAGCGGAGTTCCTCCAGTTCCTTACGACGGAGGAGGCCGCGGAGGAACGCGATCGGGACTACGACGGGGAATTGACCGAGCCGGAGCGGGTCTATCTGATGGATAAGTTCAAGGAGTGGGGCTTCCTGGACAGCGGCGCCGAGGCCGACGCCCAAGAAGCGGCCAGACCCGGCAAGTGGCAATTCAACTGGCGGAGCAGCGATATCACCACGATCAAATTCCTTACGGTGAATCCCGACCAGTGGCTGAACCGGATGCTTCCGCTCTTTCGCCTGCTGCTCCATCCGGCGGCGATCGCCTGCTACGTCCTGCTGATCGCGGCGGCCGGGGGGCTGCTGATCCGCGACGTTCATCTTCAGTCGGCGATTCAGACGGCCGGCCTGGGCATGTGGAGCTATGCCGCGATTTACGGGATGCTGCTCCTAACGACAGCCATCCACGAAGTAGCGCACGGCATGGTCTGCAAATATTACGGCGGCCGCGTGAAGCAAATGGGAGCCATGCTCTTCTACTTCAACCTGGCGATGTTCTGCGACGTGAGCGATACGTACGTATTCAAGCGCAGACGGCATAAACTGGCGGTGCTGTTCGCGGGCATCTTCAGCCAGTGGGTCATGTCGTCGCTCGGCATTCTGACCTATTACGGACTGCAAGGCTTCGGCGTAGACGCGCCGCTGCTGCTCTACTACGGCATTGCCAATCTGGGCTTAAGTTTCATTAACATGCTCCCGCTCGTCAAGCTCGACGGGTACTGGATGTTGAGTCATGGCCTGGGCATCGCCAATCTGCGGACCAAAGCGTTCCGCGCGTTCTTCCGGATGCTGCTCTTCTGGCGGAGGAATGGGGCGAACGAAGCGCAGACGGTGGCACCGACAACGGCGCGAGAGAGAAGCATTCTGGTCGCGTACGGCTTCGCGGCGGCGCTCTTTACGCCCTGCTTCTGGATTTGGGGACTGTACAACGTCCAGCAGCGGCTATACGACTGGATGGGGATGGCGAGCTTGCTGATTACAGCCTGCATCGCGGGCATGCTCTTGTATCATTTGGCGAAATTCGTGACCACGATGAGAAAACCGGCTTGAGCGATCAAGCACATTGACGGATAGGTGGGGACTTACGATGGGATTGGAAGTTAAACAATTGGTGAAGCAGTACGGGGAGACCCGCGTGCTGCACGGCATATCGCTGGCGGCGGCGACGGGCAAGGCATTCGGCCTGCTCGGCGGCAACGGCGCCGGCAAGACGACGACGATTCGCTCGATACTCGGCTTGATCGACTATGATGCCGGGGACATTCATTGGAACGGCAAGCCGATCGGGACGAACCGCCCGACGATCGGCTACCTGCCGGAGGAGCGCGGACTGTATCCGAAGGAGAAGGTAAGCGAGCAGCTGGTTTACTTCGCCCGGCTGGAAGGAATGAGCCGTCAAGCGGCTATCAAGTCGATGAAAGGTTGGCTGGATCGCCTCGGCATTGCCGAGCACGAGCAGAAGCGGGTCGAACAGCTGTCCAAGGGCAACCAGCAGAAGGTGCAAATTATTTCGGCGCTGATCCACGATCCGGAGCTCGTCATTCTCGATGAGCCGTTCAGCGGACTGGACCCGGTCAATGCCGATATGCTGGCCTCCGTCGTGAAGGAGCAGCTAACCAGAGGCAAGACGATGATTTTCTCCAGCCACCAGATGGGCCAGGTCGAGCAGTTCTGCGAGCAGATCTGCATCCTGAAGCGCGGGCGCATGATGGTATCCGGCAGTCTGCTCGATATTAAGCGTTCCTATGGACGATGCAACCTGGTGCTGCGCAGCGAGCAGGACTTGAATCCCTATCTGGCGGCGGCCGGCATGCACGGCGTGGAAGCAAGCGCCCACGAGTGGCAGATCAAGGTGCGCGGCGAAGACGAGGCCAACGAGCTGCTGCTGCGGATGACGGGCCAAGGCGTCCGGCTGCTGAAGTACGAGATTAAGGAACCGTCGCTCCACGAAATCTTCATCGAAAAGGTAGGGGAAGTATCATGAAACAGCTCGGTTTAGTATTCGCTTATTCCTTCATGGAGCGTCTCCGTTCCAAGGCGTTCAAGAATACGACGGTCATTATGGTGCTGATACTGGCGCTGCTCATCGTGCTGCCGAAGTACTTGAGCGACGGCGGCGAATCCATCGACGGCGAAATCGCGGTGCTTAACACGACGAAGATCGACGTGAACGCGGAAGGCTTCAAGACGCTCGTCTCCTCGTCCTACGATTGGAAGCTGATCGGCGAAGCGGATCTGGACGCGGAACGGAAGCGCCTGGCAGCGGAAGAGGAGCTGCTCGGCATCGTGCGGATCGATGAGCCGGCCGGCAAGCCGGTCGTCACGCTGATCGTCAACAAAGCGGACGACGCGCCGTACGCGGTGGAGCTGAACAACTACGTGCAGAACCAATACACGATGTCCGAGATGAGCAAGCTGACGCTCAAGCCAGAGCAGAAGGACCGTCTAACGGCGGCCGTCCAGCTGGAAGTAAGCGAGCTTCAGGCCGGCAGCAAATCCATCGCGACGACGTACGTGCCGATCTACCTGATCACGTTCATGCTCTACCTGCTGATCTACTTCTTCGGCGGCAACGTGGCGGTGTCGGTATCGGTCGAGAAGGGTTCCCGCGTCAAAGAAATCCTCATCACGAAGGTGAAGCCGGAGCAGCTGCTCTTCGGCAAAGTGTTCGGCGTCGGACTCGCCGGCCTGCTGCAGTTCGTCATCATTATCGGCGCCGGGTATCTGCTGCTGACGGCGACCGGGTCGGGCGCGACGCTGGAATTCTTCGGCATGCAGGTGGACTTCTCCATCCTGGACGGCAAGACGGTCGCCCTGCTCGTGCTGTTCTTCATCCTCGGCTACTTCTTCTACGCGGCGCTGTTCGCGGCGGCAGGCTCGCTCGTCAGCCGCAGCGAGGAGATCAACCAGGTGACGCTGCCGGTGTCCCTGCTGATGATGGCCGGCCTCATGGTCGCCATCATGACGATGATGAATCCGGACGGGACGCTTGCGGTCGTCGGCTCCTACATCCCGTTCGTGACGCCGTTCGTCATGTTCGCCCGGATTGGCATGTCCGATCCGACTTGGCTGGAGATTCTGGTTCCGACGGGCATCCTGTTCATCTCCACGATCGGCGCCTGCCTGCTGTCGGCCAAAATCTATCAAGTCGGCGTGCTGCTGTACGGACAGAAGCCTAGCCCGAAACTGGTGTACAAAGCGATGAGATCGTTATAAGGGGAGAGAAGTCAATGGCCATCGATATTCGGAGAGAACAGGAGGCCGGCAGCTATGCCGGCCCCGCTTCTAGAGGGGCAAGCGCGGAGGAAGCCGGCAAGCTGCTCGGACAGTGGGCCATGGTCACCGGCGCGGGCCGCGGCATTGGCGCGGAGATTGCCAGTCACTTCGCCAGAGCGGGGGCGTCGCTCGTGCTGACCGAGCTCCCGGCGCAGATGGAACTGGTCGAGGGCGTAGCCGGGCGGCTGAAGAAAGAGCACGGCATCGAGGTGCTATGCGTGCCGCTCGACCTGCGCGATCTCGAGCAGATCGAGCAATGCGTCCGGTCGATCGAGGCGCATGCGAGCATGGATTATCTCATCAATAACGCGGGCGTGAATCTGCTGTCGCCGGCGCTCAATCTGACGCAAGAGGATTGGGATTTCGTCGTCGATATCAATCTCAAGGGCACCTTCTTCCTGACGCGCGAGGTCGCCAAGACGATGGTGCGCAAGAAGCGGGGATCGATCATCATGATCGCCTCCCAGCACGGGGTCGTCGGCAACGAGAACCGGGCGCCATATTGCGCCAGCAAGGCGGGCCTCATCCATCTGAGCCGGGCGCTGGCGATCGAGTGGGCGAAGTACGGCATCCGGGTGAACGCCATCTCGCCGACGTTCGTCATTACCGATGCGAACGAACAATACATTAACGACCATCAGTTCCAGCGCGCCAATCTGCCGCGGATCCCGCTGCGCAAATTCGCGGTGCCGGAGGATATCGCCAAGTCGGTGCTCTTCCTGGCGACCGATTCGGCAGGCATGATCACCGGACACAATCTGGTGGTGGACGGCGGCTGGACGGTCATCTAGCAGCAGCAAACGCAAGCTTTTTCCTCATACCGGACTACATCTATCATCATTACGATCTTGCAAGTGCTGTCTGCCGGCAGACGAAGCGCTTCGGCCAATCCGAGGCGGCGAATAAGTCATTCATGCCGGACGCAGGTCTGCGTCTGGCTCCCATACCGCGATACCGATCCCGGGCCATGCCCGCCAAAGGAGGATGAAGAGGATGTATTTTGGAATGTTCAAGGATTTGCGCGATTTGAATATGCCGAACAGCCACGATTTTGATTTGTACGAAGGGTATTATTCCGAATTCTATGAAGCGGTGGCCGGCCGCACCGATTACGATATTCCGCTCCTCCTGGAGCAGGCGAAGCTCAAGGCCGAAGGCGGGAAGGTGCTGGAGCTGGCGTGCGGATCGGGCCGGATACTGATGCATCTGGCCAATCGCGGCTTCCAAGCGGTCGGGCTGGACTTGTCGGCGGATATGCTGAAGCTGTGCCGCAGGAAGCAGGAGCAGCTCCCGCCGCGCTTGCGCAGCCGGATCGACGTGACGCAGGGGGATATGACGCAATTCGAGCTCGGGGAGAAATTCCCGCTCATCCTTCTGTCGGCGACGAGCATCAGTCTGCTGCGCGAACGCGCGGACGTGGAGCGGATGCTGCGGACCGTGCATGAGCATCTCGAAGAGGGAGGCAGGTTCGTGTTCGACTACGTCCTCTCGAACGAGCGGCACAACGAGGCGGTGCGCGGCGGGCGCGTCAACGGCATTACGCTCAACCTAGGGCCGGAGCACAAGCAGTTCGTCCTGATGGGCGAGGAGGAGAACCTGGAGTCGCAGAGCGCGGTCATGAATTTCTACGCGGAAGTGATCCAGCAAGGCGAGACGAAGCGGTACTTCGGCTCGACCTTTAAGAAGTTCTTCCCGGAAGCGGACATTCTGGCCGCAATCGAAGCTTCTCCGCTGCGCGTCGTCGAGACGCACAACTACAACCTGGAGGGCGAGGGCAACGTGCGCTGCCTCATTCTGGAGAAAGGCGGGGTGGCATGAGCGCGTTCGTCACGATCTTGAACGATGCCGCATCCGGCGGCGGCTCCGAGGCGATCGAGGAAGCGCTGCGCGGGCTGGACATCGAGGTGAAGCTCGCCGCCAAGCCCGAGGAGATCGATGCGCGGTCGGACCTTGTGCTCGTCCTCCAAGCGGAGAAGCACGGAAGCGCCTTTAATGCCTACGCGCTGAAGCAAGGAATAACCTGGCTGCCGGTGCAGTTCTCCCATACGATCGGGCGCATCGGTCCGCTGATCATTCCGAAGGTGACGGCTTGCTTCGCCTGCCTGGAGCTGCGATGCGCCTCCAACGGGGTGCCGCCGCTCATGCATAAGGAGAACCGCTTCGCGGTATCCTGGTCGCTCATCGGCGCCATCGCGGCGATGGAGACGATCAAGTGGGTATCCCGACACACGAATAATTTCTCGCCGCTATCGCTCGGCCACGTCATCGAATTCGACGCGTTCCATCTGCAAGGCGACGTCAACCCGGTCTACAAGCTGCCGACCTGCCCATCCTGCGGCGTCCGTCACCAGGCTCATCTGGCGGCGCAGCCGTGGCGCGAGGCCGAGCTGGTGCACAGCCTATGAGCCGCGTCATGGTACGCGGCCTGCGCGGAGCTGCCGGCGGGGCGAGCCGCCGGGGGCTTGCCGCCGAGCTGCCGGATTCCTTGGCGAAGGCGATCAGCCCGCACGGGGGGATCGTGCGCGGCCTGATGAACATCAGCCCGGAGCCGGGCGATCCGAGACTGTTCTTGAGCCTTGCGGCGCCGGCCAATCCGAAGAGCTTCGGCGGCGGACGGCACGGGCTCATCGATTTCTTCGCCAGCGGCATGGGCACCACGCTTGCGGAAGCGAATATTTCGGCGGTCGCCGAAGCGGTGGAGCGTTACTGCGCGGCCTACGTCGTGCCGGAGCGGACGCTGCTCGCGTCCTGGGAGGAACTGCGCGAGGAGGCGCTGCATCCGGACGACTTGCCGCTCTTCACGTCCGAGCAGCATAGCCGGTGGCAGTTCCCTTACCAGCCGTTCACCGAGCGCTCCCGGATCCGGTGGGTGTCCAGCCAGAGCTTGACCACCGGTCTTCGCAAATGGGTGCCGGCCGCGATCGCCTGGGATTCCTATCAGCCCTTGTCGGCGGATGAAGAGGCGATCTGCTTCGGGCTGATGACCGGCTCGGCGGCAGGCTCGACGCCCGAGCAGGCGATGATCGGCGGGCTGCTGGAGATCATCGAACGCGACGCGTTCATGATGATGTGGTACAACTCGCTGTCGCTGCCTCGGATCGATATTCGCGATCATCCTGTCGCGGAGCCGTTCCGCGAGCTGCTGGACGAATCGCGCTTCACGCTCGATATCGTCGACACCACTGGCGATACCGGTATTCCGTCCGCCTTCGGCCTGCTGCGAACGAGCGACGGCAAGGTGTCCGTTGGCGGCTCTGCCCGCCTGACGCTTGAGGATGCGGTGCGCAAGACGCTGATGGAGGTATCCCAGCTGTTCATCGGCAACAAAAGTCAAATTTATGCGAGGACCATTCCGTCGCTGCTGCCCCACCAAGTCACGGACTACGGGCTAAGGCTCCCTTACTACGAGCAGCCGTTCGCCAGCGAAGAGCTGGCATTCACGGTCGCCTCCAATCAGATTCGTCCGCTTGGACGCGAGGCCGCCCCTGTGCCGGACACCGAATCCCGGCGGCTCGCCCGCCTGGTCGAGCGGCTGGAGAGCCGAGGTCTGGAGGCGCTGTGCGTGGATCTGACGACAGACGACGCGCGGGAGCTTGGCCTGCATGTCGTCAAAATGATCGTGCCCGGCACGATTCAGCTGCCCCGCAGCGAAGGCGAGCGGCTGGTAACGAGCAGACGGATTTACGATACGCCGGTCGAGCTCGGTCTGCGCAGCCGTCCGATCGAGCCGCAAGAGCTGAACATCAGCCCGCATCCGTTCCCTTGATCCGCGGCTGTCCACTACTTACGAGGATGTGACGTGCATGCAAATGAAATTCATCGATTGGCGTTCCGACCATGAGGTCGAAGAGGACCGTCTGGCACTAACGTATCACGCCAACTCCAATCATTATCCGCAGCTGGACGTGCTGACCCGCACGCGGATGAAGATGCTCAAACGGCTGTTCACGCAGATGAACATAGAGACGACGTCGGCCAAGCGATACTTCGCGGCCGCCAGGCATCCGTCATCGGACACGCTGCGGGATCATCCGCTGGCCGCCGCGATCCTGGAGCGGCTGGCGTGCTTGCAGCGGGAGGCGGTGCCCTTCCTGGATTTCGAATTATTCCGGGAGGCGGGAGGCGCGAAGCTGGATTCGCCTGAAGTATACGTCGTCTCCCGCAGCCGCGACACGGGCGGATTCGAGTTGTTCTACTGCAATCCGTTCGAGTCGCTCCTCGAGCGGGTCAAGACGGTGGAGAGCGATCGAGTCTCGGCCTTGTTCGACCCGGCCTATGTCTCACAGCCGGCGCGGGGAGCGGTCTTCGTGACGGCCAACATCAACCGCTCGCTCAAGCTGTTCGGCGAACGCGGCTATCGCCTGAGTCTGCTGGAGGGCGGACGGCTGACAGAACGGCTTGCCGCCGGAATGGCCGGCACCGGGATCGCGCTTGCGCCGACGCTTGCGTTCTACGACGAGCGGGCCAACGAGCTGCTTGGCCTGGATGGCTTCTATGATGTCGTATTGTCTTGTCTAATTATTCATGAGGAGGAATAGCGATGTTCGAATATAAATTCGTCAAAGTTGAACTGAAGGGGATATTGCAAAGCAAGCCGGAGGAGAATTATCACGACATCGTGCACGCGCATGCTCGCGAGGGTTGGAAGCTGTTTCAAATTTTCGCGCCAGGCACGCACGGCTTCGGCACCGTCACCTACTTCGAGCTGATCTTCGAGCGTGCCGTCTAATCGGATGCGAGGCGGCGAGGAGCGCGTGGCGGGCATCACGGCTCCGCCCTTCCCCATTGCGGTGTCGAAGGCGGCGGAGCAGCCGTTATACGCCCAGATTCGCGATCAGCTGCGCGGTCTCATTCTGAGCGGCCAGCTGGCGCCAGGCACGCCGCTGCCTTCCTTGCGGGAGCTGACGGCTCAGCTGGCATGCAGCCTGATTACGGTGCGACGGGTGTATCTCGATCTGGAGCGGGAAGGCTTGCTGACGATTCGCGCAGGTCTGGGCACCTTCGTCGGCAGCGTCCAGGAGGCAAGAGCGCGGGAGTGGGCGAGCTCGAAGGTGCGGCGCGCTTTCCGCGAGGCGGTGCGCGAGGGAATGCGTTACCAATTAACAACTGAAGAGATGAGCGGCATGCTGCGCGATCTGCTCGCGTCGGAGTGCGGCGCGTAAGTGAAAGTCCTTCCCATGATCGAATACGGGAGGGGCTTTTTTCTTGCGCGCTCCTGCCAGTTTTGGGAGGAAAAAGGGTGCCGCCATGGAATAAGTTTACATGAGAGAATATATACGCAGACCGGCATTCGCCTACATCCATGACGCGTATCATGCCAATGGGAGGTTAACGGATGGAAAGTCTGGCGCAGCATATAGAGAGCGAACTTAGAAGCTGCCTGAAGCAGTATTTTGTCATGCCGCAATTGTATGACCATGCGTACGCTTGCGTCGAGGAGAAGCTGGGGGAATCGCTGCTGTTCGGCAAAATGACGGTGCTCCACTATCGGATGTTCGCGGGCGGGGACGACCGGATTTACCGCGCGGCTGCGGCCGTGGAGCTGATGATTCTGAGCTTGGATATGATCGACGACCTGCAGGACCGGGATAACCACAGCGTGCCCTGGAGCCGATTCGCCCCCGAGATCGCGCTTAATATCGCGCTGGGCTTCTTGACCGTGTCCCAGAAGCTGCTGCTGACGAGCGGCTTCCCGCCGGAGCGCATCCAGCAGGCTGTACAGGTGTTGAACCGGCAGGTGCTGACCGCCATCCACGGCCAAACGACCGACCTGCTGAACGCGGTGGCGACCGAAGAGGAATACATCGCGATGATTACCCAGAAGTCGGCCGCGCTGCTCGTGTCGGCCTGCATGATCGGCACGCTGCTCGCCACCGGCGAATGGGTGGATCAGGTGCGGAGCTACGCCGAGGAGCTCGGCATCGCGGCGCAAATCAAGAACGACATTCGCGACCTGCTGAGCTGGGATCGCAAGAACGATTTTCTGAACCGCAAGCGGACGCTGCCCACGCTGTATTTGCTGCAATCGCTAGCCGAGGAGGATCAGTGGGTCGCGCACTATTTCGAGGGCCGGCTGCCCGTCGAAGAGGTGCTTCACCGACGCGACGAGTGGGAGCGGGTGCTGGAGAAGACGGGGACGCTGCTGTACACCTCCGTACGCATGCGGACGCATTATTACCGGTACTTGGAGCTTGTCGGCAAGATGAACCTGGAGTCCCGATGGAAGGACCAGATGCTAGCCTTTGCCGAGTAGGCATGGGGCGGACGCATGGCGCCAGCCATGCTGACCTGAACGCCCCCGCGTCTGCTATCCTTGTCTTCAGCCATGCCGAATGAGGCCAAATGCGTCGAGCCGTGCATCCCGGACAGGGCACGCCAGGGGCATCGGATGAGCAGTCTGCCGCATCTGCTGCAGCCTACCGCAAACCACGCAACGCCCCGCAATCACGTTTGCGGGAAATACGAGATTGGTTTTCGTTTCCAGAAATTAGGTGTCTTGCTATAGTGGAATTAAGAGGAACGCCTCTTAAACACGAATCGGGGGGACGCAATCATGTTGAAGGAAATGATTCAAGCTTTGGTGCAAGATCCAGGATCGTTGCTGCGTATTCAGTCAGGACAGCTGCAGTTGGCAGGACTTAGCGATACCGAACATCGGGCGCTCGTCGACGTGTTGAAGGGGGACGGGAAGGAAGGGCTTGCCCGCTTGGCTATGTGGGATTAAGCGGGACGACAATTATGAAGGAGCGAATCATTTGATAAGCAAGGTTAAGGCACCTTTGTATACACTGGCTATTCTGCTGCTGACGGTCTACCTCGCCCTGAATATTTATCATAACCGGGTAATTGGCGTGGACCTTCAGCAGGGGACGGATGGGCAATACAGCGTGGCGAAAGTGGAAAAAGGCTTTTGGGGGGAGGGGCGTCTACAGGTTGGGGATAGGGTCGTTTCGGTGAACGGTGAGTCGCCCGGTCGTTCGTTCTTCGTGCGTCAATATGACCGGATCGAGCAGGCCGATGAAGTTAGCGTGATTCGCCCTCTGCCTGACGGCGGAAGCGACGCGATTACGCTGTCTGTGGAGAAGGGGCTACCGACGCGCGAGCTGGTGCTGCATCTGATCATCCCGCTCGGCACCATGCTGCTGTTCGTGGCGTTCTCGGTGTTCGTCTACGTCCGTAAAGGACAGGACCGGGCCGCCGGGTACTTGATTCTTTTCTTCCTGTCGATCGGTCTTGCGTATTTCAGCGCGTTTTCTTCTACGAGGTTGGACCCGGTCGGCCGGCTGGTGATTACCTTTACATTCCCGATCGTGCCGCTTTCGTTTTTGTTATTCCTCAATACGTATCTGAAGCAGCAGATCCAGAAGCGTTTGATGCCGGATCGAGTAGTCTGGATTGGGCTTGGGCTGATTGTCGTGAACGGAGCCATAAGGCTACTTGAGCTATCTGGCCATTTGCACCCACGCTTGCAATCTGTGGCATCCTTGATTTTGATGCTCACCTTCGTGCTGGGCATTGCCTATATTTTCTACAAACTGATTGAGAAGTTTATCCGTCACCGGCATGACCATTTGAAGTCGTTGTTCAAATTTACGCTGATCGGCCATGTGGTCGGTTTCTTGCCGTTTCTGCTGCTGTTCGGCATTCCGAGCTTGTTCGGTCTAGTCGTTGTTCCGGCCGATGTGGCAGCCGTCTGTCTGATCGGGCTTCCGGCCGTCTACTTATATATGTTCACGACCAAGCGGCTCTTCGACATCGATTTCCTGCTCAGCCGCATGCTGTACTATACCATTATTGCCTTCTTCCCGACGCTGCTGATTACCGGCCTTGCCGTCCTGATCATGAATCAGCACAACTACTCGTGGGTGAAATGGGTGCAGATGTTTCTGGTCGTGTACCTCCTGATTACGATCTTCCTGTTCGGCAAGGAGTATATGGATCAGCGCCTTCGTCCGAAATTCAATAAAGATTTGTATAATTTCCAGGGAAGTCTGGACCGTTTCTCTTCGCGCATATCGCGCGTCATGAAGCGGGCCGATCTGGAGCGGGTGCTGGAGCAGGAGGTTCGCTCCATCCTGCCGGTGCAGGAGCTGGCGTTTCTCGAAGTGCAGGCGGACCAAGACGATGCGGCGGCTTCGGCTCAAGCTAATTCCCGCAAGGACGACTTCGCGGCGTCCCTGGCTTTGGAGCTGCTGGCCTCTCCCCGCCGGCTGGCCGTCGGGACGGCCATTGAGGTGACCCGCGGCTTGTGCGTCATCATCGGACACCGGCGGTCGACCTATCAGGTGCTGTGGATCGGGGAGAAGTACAACCGGACGCAATATAACCCGGATGAACTGGGGTGGCTGAAGACGCTGGCCAACTACAGCGCTATCGTCTACGAGAATTTGTACCTGATCGAGAATCTGATCGGAGACCTGGAATCGGAAATCCGCAAGCAGCAGGGGACGCCGACCTGGGTGCTGCGCCTGATCTTCCGGCTTTCCGAGAACGAGCGGCGCAAGCTGGCATCGGATCTGCACGACTCCGCCCTGCAGGACCAGTTGATCTGGTACCGCAAGCTCGAAGCCGTCATGCTCGATCACGACATGTCCGCCGATCTGGGGCGGGATCTGGCCGAGATTCGCGAAGGTCTGCTTGATGTCATCCACCAGATCAGGGAGACGTGCAACGAGCTGCGTCCGCCGCTGCTGAAGGAAATGGGCATTACCGAGGCGCTTCGCAGCCTGTTCGAGCAGGCGCAAATCCGCAATAACTACGCGATCGATTTCGAGGAGAAGCCGCTGACGGCGGAGCTGACCGACGAACAGACGCTGACGATTTTCCGCATCGTGCAGGAGCTGCTCGGCAATGCCGGCAAGCATGCCAACGCCTCCCGCATCCGGATCGAGCTGGAGCAGCGGGGCGATCTGCATCTGCGTTACACGGACGATGGCGTCGGCTTGGACGTGGAGAAGCTGAACGATTCCTACCAGCACATGGGGCTGTCCGGGATCAAAGAGAGGGTCCGCAGCTTGGCGGGGACGATTACGTTCCGCTCCGAGGTGGGCAGCGGACTGGAAGTGATGATCACGCTGCCGATGGAATCGGCCAACATGGATATAGAAAGTGGGATGTTAGATGATTCGAATCTTGCTGGTTGACGATCACCCTTCCGTCGGGGAAGGCACCAAGAATATGATTGAACAAGATCCGGACATGCGCGTCACCGTCCTCCCTTCGGCGATGGATGCGCTGGAGCTGGTGAAGACGGAGAGCTTCGATGTCATGCTGTTCGACTTGAACATGCCGGTCATCAGCGGCCTGGAGCTGACCAAGCGCATGATCAGCATCAATCCGGATCACCGGATTCTCATCTATACGGGTTATGAGATCAGCCCGAACTTTAATCTGTTGATCGAGTCGGGCGTCTGCGGCTTCATCAGCAAGACGGTCTCCCGCGAGCAGCTGCACAACGCGATTCGCTGCGCGCTTCGGGATGAGGCGGTCATCCCCGTGCAGCTGCTCCGGCAGCTTCGGCGCCGGGATATCCGGCTTCCGCAGGATCGGGAAGAGAAGGCGCTGGAGGAAGTATCGATCAACGAACGCGAGCAGGAAATTCTGCAAGAAGTAGCCAGCGGCAGCAGCAATAAGGATATCGCAAGCAAGCTGCTGATGAGCCAGCGAACGGTCGAGTACAACCTGACGCGAATCTTCGAGAAGCTGGGCGTGCGTTCCCGGTCGGAGGCGATCGTGGAGGCCAAGCGACTCGGGTTGATCTCGTCGAGCGAGTTCATGTGAGCGGAACGTTGAAGAAATGGATCATGCGGGAAGACCCGGTCATCGGAAGAGGCCGGGTCTTTTTGTCGTCTTCGGCGAGGGCTGCAAGAGGCGCCCATCCACTCTCTTCGGGGCTGTGTAGTGGTAGACGAGAAGAAAGAGCGGTCATCATGGGGAGATGAATGTCCGCGAGGGCGGCATTTTTCTTGCAGAGTCTCCCAATATGTGCGTATTCATTAAGGGGAAGTGTACGTGTACAAAGTGTCACTGCGCACATAGTATGACATGAAACTTCACGGAGGTGAAACTTAATGTACGAAGGCAAACGAATACTCGTGACCGGCGGCACCGGCTCATGGGGAGAGGAGTTGGTTCAGCAGCTTCTCCACCGCAGCCCGCACGAAATCATTGTCTATTCTAGGAATGAACATAAACAATTTAGTATGAAGAGCAAATTGGATTCCAGCGTCATCAAGTTTCAACTTGGAGACGTGATGGATGCGGAACGGCTGCAGGAGGTATGTGCCGGCGTCGACTACGTCTTCCATTTGGCGGCGTTAAAGCATGTGCCCGTATGTGAAATCCAGCCTTATGAGGCGCTCAAAATCAATGTGATTGGCACGCAGAACGTCATCAAAGCGGCGCTCGATGCCGGGGTGAAGCGCGTCATCAACGTCTCGACGGACAAAGCCGCGGACCCTTCCAATTTCTATGGTTTAACGAAGGCGATGGCCGAGAAGCTGATCGTATCGGCGAATCTGATGAGCAAAGAAACACGATTCATTAACGTCCGCGGCGGTAATGTGCTGGGTACAAGCGGTAGCGTCGTCGATCTGTTCAAAGATCAAATCCGGCGAAAATCCAAGGTGGAGATTACCGACCAGGCGATGACGCGATTTTTCATGACCAAGGAAGAAGCGATCGAGCTGCTGATTTGGGCCGCGGGGAAAGGCAAAGGCGGCGAGACCTTCATCATGAAGATGCCAAGCTTCCGCATTATGGATCTGGCCGAGGTGCTCATCGATGCGTTCGGACACCGTGATGTCGCGGTGACGAACATCGGCATTCGTCCGGGCGAGAAGATTCATGAACTGCTGTACTCCGAATTCGAAAGCCAAACCACATACGAATATAACAATCAATATTATATCATGCTGCCGCAAATTGCCATTCCCGAACTGGAAGGCGCGTACCATCTTCCAGCCGTAACGAAACGGCTGTATAGTTCGTGCGACACCCTATTGGCGAAGCCGGAGATCGAACAGCTCCTTGTCAAAGGAGGATTTATGTAATGTCTAAGGTCGGGGGTGTGCGTTATCAACGGCATATGGGCGCACCCTATTCTAGTTTGATCGCATCCAATAACGTAGGCTTTTCCTTTGATTATGCAGCGGTGCTGCCGGTGCGGTAATGGACACCTTCGAGAATGGAGTCCTCCTGGCCTAGCGCTTGCGGGAGAGGATCGGCATGGTCTCCTCTCCGTGAGCTTAGACCCGACCGCGCGAGGTCGGGTTTTCGTTTGCCCAGCCTGCGACGCTAACCTTCCATCATGCCAAGAGATGAATCCATGTCATACTCCTTGCGAAGCCGGGGAAAACTATAAGCGCCTTCTGGGCCCAAAATCCGTCAATTCAGCCAAAATGACGCGGCAGGTCGACACATTCGCCGACTGCCGTAGGCGATATGTGCAAACAATTATCGAGAAAATGAATGGCATTCGGATTTTCGGGATTGGTAGAATGACAGAGAATTCCCTTATGCGAAGGAGTATGAACGATGAGCCAAGATCTAATCGATATCATCAAGAATAGCCCGAAGAAAACAACGGTTAAAGCCTACATTAAAGGCGCGGTAACCGTTAACGATCCGGACGTGAAAGTATTCAAGTTCGAAGAGAACGCGATCGTCATCGGCCAATGGAGCGCGGTGCAAGAGATCGTGAACCAAAGCACGGTCGAATACTACGAGCTCGAGTACGACAGAACGAACTCGACGGTACCGCTCTTGAACTTCCTCGGCCAGAAGGTTCGCATTGAGCCGGGCTCCGTCATCCGCGACCGCGTCACGCTCGAAGACAACGCGATTATCATGATGGGCGCTACGATCAACATCGGCGCGCACATCGGCGAAGGCACGATGATCGATATGAACGCGGTCGTCGGCGGACGCGCGCAAATCGGCAAGCAGTGCCACATCGGCGCAGGCGCAGTCGTCGCGGGCGTTATCGAGCCGCCTTCGGCAACGCCGGTTATTATCGAAGATAACGTCCTCGTGGGCGCGAACGCGGTTATCCTCGAAGGCATCCGTGTAGGTAAAGGCTCCGTCGTTGCGGCAGGCGCGGTTGTTACGGAAGACGTACCTCCGGGCGTCGTCGTTGGCGGCATGCCGGCGCGCATCATCAAGGAAGTCGAAGAGAAAACGAAGAGCAAAACGGAAATCGTCAAAGATCTCCGCAATCTGTAAGCGCTAGGGGGAACCGCGGTTGGCTAACCATCAAACATTCATCGATATTCGCCGAGACCTGCATCTCATTCCGGAAGCGGGGTATCAGGAGTTCAAGACGCAGGCTTACCTGCTCGACTATATCCGGTCGCTTGGCGCTGCGGACGTGTCGGTCAAGCTGTGGAGGACCGGCATTATCGTACGCATTCCGGGTCTTGATCCGGGCAAAACGATCGGGTATCGCGCGGATATCGATGGTTTGCCAATCCCGGAGGAGACGGGGCTTGCGTTCAAGTCGACGCATGAAGGCATGATGCATGCGTGCGGCCATGATTTCCATATGGCGATCGGCCTTGGCGTGTTGACGCATTTCGTGCAGAACCGGATGAACGACAACCTCGTCTTCATTTTCCAACCGGCAGAGGAAGGTCCCGGCGGGGCGCTTCCGCTCCTGGAGAGCGGCGAGTTGGATGAGTACAAGCTCGACTATATCTTCGCTTTACATATCGCCCCTGAATATAAGGTCGGCGAGATTGCGATCAAAGAAGGCACGCTGTTCGCCAATACGAGCGAGCTGTTCATCGACATCATGGGCAAGAGCGGCCATGCCGCATTCCCGCACTTATCGCACGATACCTTGGTAGCCATGAGCCACTTCATGCTGCAGCTGCAGTCGATTATTTCCCGCAACGTCAATCCGATCAAGCCAGCCGTACTGACGATCGGCAAAATCGACGGCGGCTTCAAACAGAACGTCATCGCGGACCGCGTGCGCCTGGAAGGCACGATCCGCACGCTCGACGCCGATACGATGACCCTCATCAAGGGGCGCATCGAGGCGCTGCTTCAAGGACTTGAAGTGAGCTTCAACTGTGCGAGCGCGATCGATTACGGCGCGAACTACATGCAAGTATACAATCATCCCGAAGTAACAAGAGCTTTCATGGACTGGGCGAAGGAGCTGCCAGACATTCGGCTGATCGAATGCGAGGCGTCCATGACCGGCGAAGACTTCGGCTATTTGCTCCAGCGGATCCCGGGCTTCATGTTCTGGCTCGGCGTCGATTCGGAGCACGGCCTGCACCATGCGAAGCTGAATCCGGACGAGCGGGCGATTCCGGTCGCCATCGACACGCTGGTTCAGTACTTGAGCTGGTTGGGGCGATAACCCTTCGGGGCATAACGTTGAATATAAGCACAATCGTTCACATAGCATAGCAAGCGACAAAGGGATGATTCTGGGATGGCACTTCACATTAATGAGCGCGTGACGCGCATCGAAATGTCCGGCATTCGGAAGCTCGCCAACATGGCTTCCCAATACAGCAACGTCATCTCGCTGACCTTGGGACAGCCTGATATTCCGCCGGCCAAGCATATCGGCGAAGCGGTGGCGGAGGCCGTGGCGAACAACCGGACGTCATATACGGAGAATCAAGGCATTTTGGCGCTGCGCCAAGCGGCGAGCGCGTTCGTCGCGGACAAATACGACCTGACATACAGCCCGCAGGACGAGGTGATCGTCACCGCTGGCGCGAGCCAAGCGCTGTTCGTCGCGCTGACGACGCTGCTGGAGGCGGGGGACGAGGTTATCCTGCCATCGCCGACCTATCCGGCTTATCTGGAGATCATCCGGTTATGCGGCGCCGTGCCGGTTCTCGTCGATACGACCGCCACGGATTTCAAGGTGACGCCCGAACAGCTTCGCGGTCATATCACGCCGAAGACGAAGTGCTTCATCCTCTCCTATCCGTCGAATCCGACGGGCACGGTTCTCTCGAAGGACGAGGTGGACGCGCTGGCGGACGTACTGAAGGACCAGGAGCTGTACGTCATCTCCGATGAGATCTACAGCGAGTTGATCTACGACGGCATTCGCCACGAGTCGATCGCCAGCCGGCCGGGCATGCGGGAGAAGACGATCGTTATTAACGGCTTGTCCAAATCCCACTCGATGACCGGCTACCGGATCGGATTTATTTTCGGCGACCGGGCGCTCGCGCGCGAGATGCTCAAAGTGCACCAATATAACGTGAGCTGCGCGAGCTCGATCAGCCAATACGCCGCGTTGTCCGCCCTCACCACGGGCAAGGACGACGCGCGTTATATGCGCGAAGAGTACCAGGTCCGGCGAAATTTCGTCCATCAGCGCCTGAACGAGATGGGACTCGCCGCGAAGCTGCCTGGCGGAGCGTTCTACATCTTCCCTTACATCGGCGGTTATTCGGACAATGCGATGGACTTCTGCGCGAAGCTGCTCGAGCAGCAGCAGGTAGCCGCCGTGCCCGGATCGGCCTTCTCCACTTACGGGGAAGGGTATATTCGGATTTCCTATTCGACGACGATGGACAATTTGAAGGTCGCGATGGACAAAATCGAGACGTTTATCCATACCTTATAGACGAGCAGCTTCGCATGCGACGAACCGTTCCCCAAGATGCTTAAGTCATCTTGCGGGGAACGGTTTTTGTTGTTTTCAGCGGGAAGGCTTGCGATATTTTTAAAGAAATGTACGAGATGTAAATAAATTGGATTTCTTCCCTCGCGGGGGCAGGAATATAGTCGCATCATGTCGAATATGGCATGCTTGGCAATTGGGCCGATTGTAGCACGCCGCCTGTGAGCTCATGAGCGAAGCTCGCTTTAATGGGACAAGGAGCGTCTACCGCGCCACGGATGTGAATAGGATGATAGGACAGGGAGGCCAAGCGCCCTCGTTTCGTTTCCCTCGCATGGCTTACGTATGGTTCATTCCTGCGCTCCTTCTAGGAGCGTTGCCGCGCTGCCGTCATGCCGATAAAATCGTAACCGGAAAATTAATCCCCCGTATCTATAACTATCAATCGGATCCGATAAGCGCAACCTCATTCTCCGTAAGACACATGTCGCGAAAACATCAAAAGAAGCTGAGGGAATATGTCATGAATGCGATAACCGAGGAATACATCGTGGATGCCGACGGCTGCTACCGGCAAGCCGAGCAGCAAGCCGCCCGTTATTTTGCCGTGCTAGAGCAGCAGGCCAGAGACAAGACATACGGGACGGTCTTGACGGAAGACATCCAGCTGTGGAAGAAGAATCATATTCGCCGCTCCTGGTTGTCGACGCTCGCCGGAGGCAAAGCGGCTGCCGGCGCCGGCGGCTATCACCGCCATTTGCAGTGGCTGAGGCAAACCGGCAAGCTGGACGACTATTTGAACCGAAGCATCACGTATATCTACATGCGGGATTTGGGGAAGGCCATCGACCTGCCAGGAACGAAAGCCCGCATCGCGAAGCTGGCGGCGAAGATGCGGGAGCGGTTGTTCCCCGGGGGGACAGCCGGCCAAGGCGAGCAGTCGGAACTGTTCAGCACCGAAGAGATTTACCGCTGGGGACAGAAGGAAGGCGTGGAGACGGCCGTCATCTGGATGTTCGAGAAGCTGGGGGGCGTATCGCATAACCTGCCGGAGGGCTTGAATGCCGAGCATGCGCAGCGTAAGCTAATGAAGATTATCTTGGGGGTCGTGCTGCATGCGCTGGAAGAGATGCCAGAAGATTGCCCACCGGCGGATCGCGCGGTCAGACTGGATGCAGCGATCCGTCTTGGGTATTCCTACGGGCTGACGTACCCGTTCATCGACGACCTGCTCGATGCGAACGTGCTGAGCGCGCAGGAGAAGCAGACGTTCTCCCGCATGATTACGTCCGCGCTCGTCACCGGATCGGTGCCGGAGCTTGGGCGATGGGAAGGGAATAACGAGGCGATGGTGCGCTACGTGCACGGGGAGCTGCGCGAAGCGTTCGAATGCATGAAGGAGCATCAGCAGCCGGCCGTGCACGGACATTTTCTCGAGCAGGCTTATGTCTTCTTCCATTCACAAGAGGTCGACCGGGCCAAGAATCTGGCTCATGACGGCTATACGAACGAAGAGCTGTACGTGCCGGTCATCTTGAAGTCCGCTTCTTCCCGGCTGGTGGCCCGTTCGGTTCTGGGCGCGCCGGCGGACGAAGGCTTCGAGAGCCGCATTTTCTTCTACGGCATTTACAATCAGCTTGCGGACGACTTCGCGGATATGTTCGACGATCTGAAGGACGGGGCGGTCACGCCGTATACGTATTACTTGACGCATCGCGAGCGGCGAGCCGATCTGGTCAATCCGTTCGAGCTGTACTGGACGGTCATCGCGCATCTCATTCATGATGTGTACCGCTCGGACGCCCAAGCGCGCGAGGTGATTCTGAACCGGGCCATCAATGGCCTGAAGCGGTGCAAGGCGCGGGTCGGGGGCACCCAATATAACGAGATTATGACGATCTTCGCCTCCGGTCATCCCGCGTTCAACCGGCTCGTGCAGCGGATGGTCGACCGAGCGGACGACGTCGACTTTTTCGATAAACTGCTGCGGGATCAGGTCGTCGCGAACTTGAAGAACGAGCGCGACACGGAGGAGCAGTTCGCGGAGACGGTGCGGACGGCGCGCGGGCAGATTAACGCCAGCCTGCGTCTGGCGAGCCGGGACGGTATGCCGCCCTCGGGCGAGACGCTGATCGAGGCGGCGAATTATAGTTTGGACGGCTCGGGCAAGCGTCTTCGCCCGATCCTGACCTGGGTGATGGGCGTGCAGGAATACGGATTGTCCGCGGACGCGCTGGTGCCGCTGCTGCGCTCGCTCGAGTACATGCATACGGCGTCGCTTATTTTCGACGATCTCCCGTCTCAAGATAATGCGTCTACGCGCAGAGGACGTTCCACGCTGCATCAGGTGCATGACAGCGCTACGGCGGAGCTGACGGGGCTTATGCTGATCCAGCGGGCGACGCAGGAGCAAGCCTCGCTTGCGGGCTTTGACCCGAAGAGCGTGCTGGCCATGATCCGTTATTCCGCGCAGAAGGCGGAAGAGCTCTGCATGGGGCAGGCGATGGACCTGCGGACGAAGGGCGAGGCGCTCACGCTGGAGCAGCTCAATACGCAGTGTTTCTATAAGACCGGTCTGGCGTTCGAAGCGGCGCTGGTGATGCCCGCCATTCTCGCCCAAGCCGGCGAGCGCGAGATCGAGCTGTTGAAGACGTTCGCCTACCATGCCGGCATCGCGTTCCAGATCAAGGATGATCTGCTCGACGTCGACGGCGACGCGGGCTTGCTCGGCAAGCCGGTCGGCCAGGATGCGGAGAACAACACGGCGACGTTCGCGAGCATTCTTGGCCGGGAAGGCGCAAAGAAAGCGATGTGGGACCACTACTGCCTTGCGCTGGAGGCGCTGCGCAAGCGGGAGCGCCCGGCCGGTTTCTTGAAGCAGGTGCTGGCGTATATGATTAGCCGGGACCGGTAGGGCGGTCGCTCGGACGGGCGAACACGATAAGCCTCGCAATCGCGAAGAGCACCTAGGAAGGGTGCTCTTTTTTATTTTCGCCAGACGATGGCGCGTGGACGGTAAACATGGCCAAAACGATCAAAACGCCCTGCGCGCTGCATGGTAAGTTAGAGGCAAGGAGGGATGGCAGTGGCGAACGAGGAGACGCACCGGAGCACGATGAATCAAACGCTCGGCTATATCGAGCAGCATCTGACGCAGCTGCTGCGACCGGATGATTTGGCGCGGGGAGGCCTGTTCTCCAAACGCCATTTCGACCGCTTGTTCCTCGCCGCGGTCGGACGAACGGCCGCGAATTACATCCGCGACCGGCGGCTTGCGCGGGCGGCGGCGGAATTGGCCCATACGCGAAAGGGTATTTTGGCTATCGCGCTGGATTATCATTTTCAATCGCAGGAGGCGTTCACGCGGGCGTTCAAGAAGGCGCACGGCCTGACGCCGGGGCGGTATCGCGCATACGCGCAATCACTCGTGACGAAGGGGACGATGGGGATGAACCGGAAGGAAGTGCCGCAAGGCTGGACGGTAACGGGCAATCGCGTGGAGGATTACGAGGTCGCATTGGACAAACGGGAAGCGCATCTGGGGAGCGCCGCGGCGCGCATCCAGTCGGTGAAGCGGGGAGCGGAAGGGTTCGCCACGCTTATGCAGATGTTCAGCTCGGAGCGCTATGCGGGCAAGCGGGTACGGTTGACCGCATTCGCCAAGGCGGAGGACATTCGGGGCTGGGCAGGCCTCTGGATGCGGATCGACCGGAAGAACGGCGACATGCTGCAGTTCGATAATATGCAGAATCGTCCGATCCACGGCACATGCGGCTGGAATCAGTATGCCGTCGTGCTGGACGTCTCGGAATCGAGTCATGCGATCGCGTTCGGGGCGCTCCTATGCGGAGAAGGGAAGCTGTGGGTCGACAATTTCCGGATCGAGGAGGTCGACGAGCGGACGCCGACGACCGGCGAGAACACGGAGGAGGGCATGCCGGCCGAGCCGGCAAACCTGGACTTTGAAGGGTGAGAACAGCGGGCGAGAAGCGTCGGCGAATTGATCGGGGCAATCGACGGATGCCAATGTGCTAGTCGGGGTATCCTGAGATGGAACTATTTATGGCAGGATTATAGCCGTAAGTTAGAACAGATGGGAGTTCTACGATGCACGTCATTCGATCGCTTCACGAGATAACCGCCCTTATTCCGCTGCTAAAAGAAGCGCTGCCAATCGATGTTTCGTTCGCGATATGCGACAGGGAGAAGTTCATTGGCTATTGGCCCGGCGAACGCATCGATTTGGGTATTCGTTCCGGCCAGCGACTGAACCCGGATGAGCCCCTGGCGCGGACCGTTCGCAACGGCCTCTCTCTCAAAGACGTCGTACCCGCTAGCTTTTATGGCTACGAGTTCGTCGGAACGGCCATTCCGCTATACGGGGAAGAACGGGAAATCATGGGCGGACTGGCCGTCCAGGTCCGGACACAAGCAGAGCTGCGCGGAATTGCCGAGCACATCGCAGACTCGCTGAGTCAAGCCCAGTCGCAGCTGGAGAGCATAACGTCAGCCTCGAAAGAGCTGCGGCACTTCAGCGGACAGCTGTTGAATCTAGCCAGGCAGACAGCTGGGCACGTAGGGCAGACGGAAGAGGTCGTATCGATCGTAAAGGCCGTTGCCGATCAGACGAATATGCTCGGCATCAACGCTTCGATCGAAGCGGCGCATGCCGGAGAGAAAGGAAGAGGTTTCGGTATTGTGGCAGGCGAGATCCGGAAGCTATCGAGCGAAACGGTGGCCTCCGCCAATACGATTCGGGGGACGCTGCAAGCCTTCCGACAGGCGATGGCCGAGATGAACGGATCGATCGAACGCATGGCCGCCCTCGCGGAGCGCCAGTCGGTCTCGTCTGATCAGATCGAAGCCTTCATCGCAGATATCGGCGCCATGTCGGATAGATTGAGTCAATACGCGCGCAGACTGTAGACCCTGCGCCAAGACATTGTGTAAGAAATTAAAGAAAGGGTAAAATCTGTTTTGTCCCTTACAATAATCTTTGTTATAATGAAGGGAACAAGATTGCACAGTGAAGGACGATTCGAGATGACGGAAACGATCGGAGCACGCATCAAGAAGATTCGCCTGCGTAAGGGACTTTCGCTAACCGAGCTTGCGGAGAGCGCCGAAGTCGCAAAATCGTACTTAAGCAATGTGGAACGGGGCATACAGAATAACCCTTCGATACAGTTCGTAGAGAAAATCGCATCGACGCTCGATGTCACGAAGAATGCGCTGCTGTTCGACGAGTCGGAAGAGCAGGAGCTTGACCCTGAATGGGCGGAGCTTGTGCACGAGGCGATGTCGTCTGGTGTCAGCAAACGTCAATTCAAGGAATTCCTTGAGTTTCAACGCTGGAAGAAAGAGCAGGATTCATAAGTTTCAATCCGTGAAAACGCCCTCAATTAGGGCGTTTTTTATTTTATTCCAGTAGTGTCGAAAAATATTTACGAACAAGGCGACAATGTGACATGTTTCTCCTTGATACAAATTGTATAATTGGGACAGGTTGGCAGAAATGAAACGGGAACTGTGAAATATGTCCTACATTTGGGCACCTGGGACATACGGAGTGAGTGGTGCACCCACCCCAATACAATTGGAGGCATGGATGGAGATGGAACAGGCAGAACTTGTACAGCGCGAACGGGAAGCAGAGTGGACATCGTTGATACTAGAAGCTCGCAAGCTGGGACTTTCGGCATTGGAAGTTAGGTCTTTCCTACGGCAATCTCAATCGATGCAATCTCCTGCCTCGGCAACAGCCGTTATGCTGCAGCGGACGCTGTTCGGCAAGGTGCTGATGTACGAAGCGGAGAAACTATCCATCTCTTAAGCAATCTCTTAGCGGCCGCAGGCGGTAACGAAGCGGATATGGGGTACAGGGGCGTACCGGCATTAGATTTAGAGATTCGGTTGACGTTAAAAGTCCATGCAGAGGGGCCTGTCTAATGTGCGGGCCACAATCGGGCATGGACTATTTTTTTGCGTTATTTCCCCCAAAAAATGGTCGGTCATCCATGCTCCAACCCCAGCTAGCGTGCGTATTGTGGTAATAGTAACAAAAATAGAAGATTCAAAGGAGGGAGCACAATGAAGCGATGGAGCATCGCATTACTGGCAGCCACGCTCGCGGTATCGGGGACTGTAAGCGTTTCAAGCGCCGCCGAGCCCAGCGCGGTTCAGAGCGCAGACACAGCGGCCTACACCGCCAATCTGCAGCAATTCGGCATTCATAATGACGGTACGCATCCCGTGGAGACGACACAGGGCATTAATCAAGCGCTTCTGTGGGCGAAGACCCAAGGCTATACGAAGCTATTGCTGCCGACAGGAACTTATTTGATCGACAAGGATAGCCATATTAACATGGTCGGCGATATGACGTTCGAGCTCGATAACCAAACGGTTCTTCAGAAGGAGACGAACGGCAAGGAGCGGTACATCACCATCTATATCGGATATGGCATCAATAACGCGAAGCTCAAAGGCGGCATCTACCGGGGAGACAAGGATACGCACGATTACAGCAAGAAGGATACGCCCTACACGGCAGGCACGCACGAGAGCGGGTTCGGCATTCTGGTGGAAGGCGCCAAGGGCACGGTAATAGACGGCGTCCGAGCCGAGAACTACACCGGGGACGGCCTGGCGATCGGAGGGAGCGGCGGACTGCTCAAGGATTACTATACGGCGAGCTTCGTCTCCGGCGCCTTCGACGCGGCGGGGAAGCCAATCGCCGATAGCGCGAAGATCCGGACCAAGACGCCAATCGCGCTGGACGCCAAGTTCCCGGGCGAGCGGGAATTCGAGCTGTCCAACAGCCAGGGGCTTGCGCTGACATTCGACGTCTATTATTACAAGAGCGACAACACGTTCCTGAGCAGTCTGAAAGGGGCGAAGGCGCGCAACATTCTGCAAATTCCGTCCGGTGCAAGCTTCGCTCATATTGTATATGCAAAACCGGCCGCAAAGGATTATTACGTGGAAGCCTGGAAAAAAATCGTGAGCAAAAACATCACCGTACGCTACTCCGAATTCGCGTTCAACCGCCGTCAAGGCATAACGGTCGGGGGCGCGGACCAGGTGCTGATCCATGACAACGTGCTGCACGATATGAAAGGGGTCGCGCCGCAATCGGGTATCGACCTCGAGGGCGGATTCGGCGAGAATGGCCACCGGAATACGAACATCAAGATCGCGAACAATGATTTTTATAATAATACCTCTTACGATCTGATTCTCTACGACGGCTGGAATGCGGTCGTGGAAGGCAACCGGTTCGGTTCCAAGGGCGTCATCGGCTTGGCGATATCGCCGCCGTTCACGGGCGCGATCGTGCGCGATAACCATTTCGACGGGTCTCGGATTCTCGCCTATCATGACGCGACCTTCACAGGCAACCGGATGAACGACTCCTACACGTATTTCGAAGGACCGAATATTACGATCGACGGCATGGTGTTCACGGACTCCATCCTCAGCATTACAAGCAAGACGGCTTATGGCGTGACCGCATCGAATATCCGGATGATCAATAACAAGAAGCAGCAGAACGCGCTGTCCATCTGGAACAAGCCGATCAAGATGACGAACGTGACGATCGAAGGCGAGACGCTGCTGAATACCGTCGTCGGCGGAGTCGAGGACGGCAGCGTGTTCACCAATCTAAGGCTGCTGAATCATAGCGGCGCATCGCTTCCGAGAGGGACGTACGCGAATTGCGAATTCGTATCCGCGCCCGGGAATACTCGTGATCTGATCGCGACCCAGAGCGGAACTTACGCGTTCAGCGGCTGCAAGATCCAGTCATCCGGGACCGGACTGCTGCTGGAGAATAAAGCGACGACCTATGCCATTACCGGCTCGACGTTCGAGATGGGCGGCAACGGCAGCGCGATCTCTGTGCAAGCAGCCAAGAAGGTCGATCTGCAGAACAATATCATCCAAGCGTCTAACTTGACGAGAACGGATGTCGCGCTCGTGAAAATCAACGATTACTGGAAACGCACGGAGCAGGCAGACGTGCTCGCGGCGACGATCAAGGCGAATCGAATTACGGCCAATACGGCGACAATCGGCATCTCCACGCTGTATGCGGGGCTGAATGCGCCGGCATATACAGTGAATGGCAACCTGCTGACGAACGCCAAGCTGCAGCTGAAGAACAACGATGTCGCGGGAGGCAATGTGCTGCAATAATCGCGGGAAGGCGCTGGCGGAAGTCGGCGTCTTCTTGTTCGTTATGGAGGATGAATTTATTCGTTGACAACGAATTATAACGGTGATACGCTTGGGTTGTGTTCGTTATTAAGAACGAGTTGAAGAACGGTATCGAAATAAAGAACCATGGAGAGAACGAATAGATGCAATCCACTACCTGCAACTTTACGGAGGATACGGCATGAGCGCAATCGCCGGCGTGTACTACTATAATGGAGAACCGGCTGCTGCCCTGGATGGGAGCCGAATGATGGAAGCCATGGAGCAGCTTCCAGCCGCCAGGGTCTCTTCCTGGCACACCGACTTGCTATATTTCGGCTGCCGCGACCAGCGGGAATCGCCGGCGTCTACGCCGGAGGCGCTCCTCCGGCACGATCCGGCTCGCGGGTTGGCGGTTACGGCCGACGTGCTGCTCGATAACCGGGACGAGCTGATGGAACGGCTGGATGTGCCCCGCGCGCTGCGGGCGGACATGCCTGACGGCGAGATTCTGCTGCGCGCTTATGAGGTCTGGGGGCAGGAGATGGCCAAGCATCTCGTCGGCGAGTTTGCGTTCGTCATCTGGGACGCGCGGGAAGGCCGGCTGTTCGGCGCCCGGGACTTCTCCGGCGCCCGCACGCTGTATTTCTACCGGGACGGCGGCCGCTTCGCGTTCGCCAGCATCATCGCGCCGCTCTTCGCCCTGCCGGGCGTGGAGAAGCGGCTGAACGAGCCTTGGCTGGCGGAATATCTGGCGATCACGGGCATGTTCGAGCCGCCGGACTGCAGCGTGACGGTCTACCGCGATATCGGGCAGCTGCCGCCGTCGCATACGATTACGGTGACCGAACGCGGTCTTCGGCTCGCGAAGTATACGGCGCTGGACGACATCGCGCCGCTCAAGCTGAAATCCAACGCCGACTACGAGGAAGCGTTCCGTGACGTATTCGGCCTAGCAGTCCGTTCCCGGCTCGGTCTCTCCAGCCAGGTCGGCGCATTCTTAAGCGGCGGACTGGACTCCGGCTCGGTCGCGAGCTTCGCGGCCCAAGCGCTGCGCGAGGACAACCGGCCGCTGCATACGTTCAGCTACATCCCGGAGGACGGGTTCGTGGATTGGACGCCCAAATACAAGATGGCCGACGAGCGTCCCATGATTCAGACGACCGTACGGCATGTCGGTAATATACAGGATCGTTATCTGGATTTCAAAGGCCAAAGCCCGTTAACCGAGCTCGACGATTGGCTTACGATCATGGAGTCGCCCTATAAGTTCTTCGAGAACTCGTTCTGGCTGAAAGGCGTCTACGAGCTGGCATCGCGCCAGGGCATTGGCTTGCTGCTGAACGGACAACGGGGCAACTACAGCATATCCTGGGGGCCGGCCGTCGATTATTACGCACAGCTGCTTAAGCGCCTCAAGTGGTTCAAGCTGGCGCGCGAAGTGCGGCAGTATTGCGGCAATGTGGGCGTCAGACCATCTCGCGTCTACTCCGTGCTCGGGCGCAAGGCCATCCCCGCGCTCGAACGCCGCTATCCGCTGACGGCGCCTTACGAATTCCCGCAGCTGCTGGCCGACGATTATGCCCGCCAATATGGCGTGTATGAGAAGCTGCAGGACCGCGCCTTCACAGGCATCGGATCGACCGCGGATTTGCCCGCCGATCCGATCGAAGCGCGCAAGCAGCACTTTAGCCGCGTCAACATGTGGAACATTACCGGGACAAGCGGGGCCAAGCTGAGCATGCGCTACGGGGTGAGGGGGCACGACCCGACCAACGATCTGCGCGTCATCCGCTACTGCCTGTCGCTGCCGCTCGAACAGTTCGTGCAGGAGGGCCTGGACCGGGCGCTGATCCGCCGCTCGACGAAAGGGCTGCTGCCCGACGGCGTTCGGCTGAACCAGCGGGTGCGGGGCATTCAGGCAGCGGACTTGGTCTACCGGATGGCCCCTCAGTGGGACATGTTCGTCTCCGAGCTAAGACAGATGAGCGAGGACGCGCGGATGCGCGGCATGCTGAACGCTGCGGTCATTCAAGATGGCATCGCCGTTATGGAGCAGGGGCCGAAGCCGGAGCACGCCTTCCATCCGCAGATGAAGCTCATGATGCGCAGCCTGATCGTGTATCGTTTCTTGAAGAAAGCGTTCTAAGATGCAGCGAGAGGAGGTGAATCTATGAAGAAACAATGGAACAAACCAACAATGGAAGCGCTGTCCGTGCAAATGACGATGGCTGGCCCTGGCGAAGTCATTCCGGACGCCGTTCAGCCGGACCCGACGGAAATCATTCACTTCGAGAGCTAGGCTGCGGTCTTAAACTTACATGCATGCGGCGGAGCTCTCGTACCTTGAACGGTATGAGAGCTCTTCCTTATTAAAGACGAATCAAGATGGAGTTGAATAATGTGCAGCGACTGGAGGAAATGCCGTTCACGCGGCACTATGAAGCGTTCGGCTGCCGAATCCGCAGCGAGATCGCGCTGCCGGAACTTAGCGCCGCGCGCGGCGAGGCCTCGGAGCCGGACATCACGATCCGTGTCACGGCCGAATGCGCGAGCTGGCCCGAGCTCGCCGAAGCGTGCGGCAAGCTGGAGGTGGAGACGGACCGCATCGCATTCCGAATCGAGGAACTGGCCGTATTCATCATCCGGGAAGGCCGCGACGTCGAGGTGCGCTCGCTGCGCGGCGCGGACGAGGATCGGCTCCGTCTGTATATACTGGGCACCTGTATGGGGGCGGCATTAATGCAGCGCCGCGTGCTGCCGCTGCATGGCAGCGCGATCGCGATCGGCGGACGCGCTTACGCGGTCGTGGGCGAGTCGGGGAGCGGCAAATCAACGCTCGCCGCCGCATTCCTCGCGCGCGGCTGCCGGCTGTTGAGCGACGATGTGATCGCCGTCTCCGCCGGTACGAACGGAATTCCCATGGTCGCGCCCGCTTACCCACAGCAGAAGCTGTGGCAGCAAAGCTTGGACGCCTTCGGCATGAACGCTGCGGGCTACCGGCCGTTGCATGAGCGCGAGACGAAGTTCGCCATTCCGGTGCAGGAGCGGTTCCTGAACAAGCCTCTCCCGCTTGGGGGCGTAATCGAACTATCGAAGGGCGGCGAGCAGCCGCAGCTTAGGCGCGTTCACGGTTTATCCCGCGTGCAGCTGCTGTACCGCCATACGTACCGGAATTTCCTGATCCATGGGAGCGGGCTGACGGAATGGCATTTCAAGCTGACGGCCGGCTTGTCGAACAAGCTGGCGTTCTATCAGATGCAGCGGCCGGAGACGTCGTTTACAGCGCCGACGCTTGTCGAGATGCTGCTAACCGAAATCGGAGAGGATGATCGTTATGGGACAAACGTACAAGGTTGAGCTGGATGATCGGATCGTTCAGGAGCCGGGCAATATCGTCAGCGATATGGACGGCGAGACGGTCATGCTGAGCATTGAACGGGGCAAGTATTATAATTTCAGCGAAGTAGGCGGATCGATCTGGCAGGCGGTGCGGCAGCCGTCCACGGTACGCGAGGTGGTGGCGGCGATTATGGCCGAATACGAGGTGGACGAGCAAGAGTGCCGCCTTGAAGTCGTGGCCTACCTGGAGAAGCTGCTGGCCGAGGGTCTCGTGACCAAACGATGAAGGACGTGCTGCACTACGTAAAGCGGCTGGCCGATTACTCGGGCTTCAAGCTGTACCTCAATTTGATCGGCATGGCGCTGATTGGCCTGCTGGACGGACTCGGCATGCTGCTGCTGATTCCGATGCTGAATATGAGCGGCATCGCGGCGGAAGCAGGCACCATGCATCCCGTTACGAAAGCGCTATCGTTCGTGCGCGACTATCCGGCCGCCGAAGGGCTGCTGATCGTGCTGGCGATCTATTTGACCGTCTCCATCGCGCAGTTCGTCATGCAGCGTGCGCTGACCGTGCAAAATATCAATATGCACCAGAACTTCGTCCACGACCTGCGCATGACGCTGTATCGGGGCTTGCTGGCGGCGGGATGGGAATTTTACTTGAACCGGCGCAAATCCGACATCATCAGCTCGCTCACGACCGAGATGGGGCGTGTAAACAGCGGCGTGCATCTGTTCATGTCGGCGCTGACTTCCGGGATCTTCACCGTCATTCAGATCGGCCTGGCCGTATGGCTCTCGCCGGTCATTACGGCATACGTCGTCGGGAGCGGACTCGCGCTCGGGCTGTTCGCCCGGAGGTTCTCGCGCAAGGCGACCGTCCTGGGCAACCATACGGTCGAGACGAGTCAGCGTCATTTGGCGGGCATTACCGATCTGTTCGGCGGGATCAAAGAGGTGAAGAGCAACCGGCTTGAGCGCTCGCGTCTGGCGTGGGTGCAGCAGCTGTCCGCGAGACTGCGTTACGAGCAGGAGGAGTTCACCCGCATTCGGACCGCCTCCCAGCTGCTCTACAAGATCGCGTCGTCGGTGCTGATCGCGGCTTTCTTGTACCTATCCGTCGTCCTTTTCCGGACGCAGCCGGGGCAGATGGTCGTCATTATCGTCATCTTTTCGCGCCTGTGGCCGCGGTTTATTAGCGGCCAAGCGAATATGGAGCAGGTGGCCTCCTTTATTCCGGCCTTTCGCAATTTGCGGGCGCTGGAGCAGGAGAGCGCGGCGGCGGCCGAGCAGGGGAACAATCTGCGGGAAGAGGAGGATGTCACCGAACGGCTCCGCATGGAGAGGGGCATCGTTTGCCGGGATCTCGATTACCGGTATGGGGGCGAGGAGAGCGCTTATGCGCTGCGGAACGTGAACCTGACCATTCCGGCGGGCCGAATGACCGCCATCGTCGGGCGTTCGGGCGCGGGCAAAAGCACGCTCGTCGACCTTGTCATGGGGCTCGTGAAGCCGCAACGGGGTCAGGTGCTCGTCGACGGGAGCCCGGTCACGGGGGCGCTGCTCGAGTCGCTGCGGCAATCGCTCAGTTACGTGCCGCAGGATCCGTTCCTGTTCCATGCGACGATCCGCGAGAATCTCCTGCTTGTGGAACCGAAGGCCACCGAGGCGCAGCTGTGGGAGGCGCTGGAGGCATCGTCCGCCGCAGAATTCGTGCGGAGGCTGCCCGCCGGGCTGGACACGCTGATCGGCGATCGCGGCGTGAAGCTGTCGGGAGGCGAAAGGCAGCGCCTGGTGCTCGGCCGCGCGCTGCTGCGCAAGCCATCCATTCTGGTGCTGGACGAAGCGACGAGCGCGCTGGACCGGGAGAACGAGACGAACATTCAGCAGGCGCTTGAGCAATTGCGCGGACGAACGACCATTCTAGTCATCGCGCACCGCCTGTCCACTATTCGCAATGCCGATCAAGTGGTTGTGCTGGAACGGGGGCAAATCGTGCAGCAAGGCGAATATGGCCGGCTAGCCGGGGAGCGCGGAGGCGTCTTCCGGCAGCTATTGGGCGCAAGCCGGGAGCAAGGGGGTGATTTCAGTGGAGGAGAGCGCTATGATTGGGGACCGAATTAAGCAATTGCGGGAACGAAAGGGATTGACGATTACGGAATTGGCCGTGCAGGCGGGCGTATCGAAATCGTATCTGAGCCACATTGAACGCAAGCTGCAGAATAACCCTTCGCTGCAGGTCCTCTCCAAAATTGCCGTGCCGCTCGATACCAAAGTGCAAGTCCTGCTGGGCGAGAGAGACGAGGGGCATCAGCAAGCCGGCGACGGACGGTTCGCGCAAGAGTGGATGGACCTGCTCCGCCAGGTCATCGCGGGAGAGGCCGACCAGAGCGAAGTCGTTCGGATCAGCGAACGAATCCAGGCGCAAACCAGACGGGGAGCCAAGCCCCTCGACTCGTTGGACAATGCCGCCAAGTAGCGAACTCGCAAGGAACGGCAACGGGAATATGTAGGGGCTGTAAAGGGAACGAAGTGCGTTGACACGTTCGTTATAATGAACTATACTTTGTCTATGTTCGTTATAAAAAACAGGAGAGTTCGACTATGACCCATCACGCAGGGAAGGCCCGAGAGATACAAGTGCGGGAGTGGCTTCAAGTTGTACAGCGCAGATGGGCGATCGTGCTCGCTTGCGCGATTGTATGCACATCGCTTGGCGTCTTCTATAATTCGCTGCCGCGAACGCCGCAGTATCAGGTCGCGGCCCGCGTCGTCCTGAACGCCGAGGTAGGTTTGTTCAATACGCTAAAGGTGCTCATGCGCGAGCCGATCGTCATGGAGAAGGTGGCGGACGAGCTGAATCTGCGGCGCTCGCCCGGCGCGCTGGCCGCCCAGACCGGCATCGTCAACGTGAACGAGACGCAGGTCGTGCTCGTGACGGTCGTCGACGCCGATCCGAAGATTGCGGCCGGCATCGCGAACGCGACGGTGAACGTCTTCCGCGAGGTCGCGCGGGAGAAGCTGGGTTTTAGCGGCATGACCTTGTTATCGGAGGCCGACGGAACGCTGCCGTATGCGCCAATCAACCCGCCGAAGACAACGCGCAATATCATCCTGGCGGTCATGGCCGGTCTTATCCTGGGCTTGGGAGCTGCATTCTTCCGGGATTCGCTGGACGATTCGATCCGGGCGGACAAGCATGATCAAGAGCTGCTTGGATTGCCGGTGCTCGGCGCGGTCTCCCGCATCAAGCGGAAGCCATCCTCCAAGCGGACCAAGCAGCTGACCGCCGCCATCACTTCGGGAGGTGAGAGCGTTGGCTCCTAACCGGCAGAAGAAAGAGCTGGAGTTTCTCAGCAAAGGGCTAACGAGTTATCTTCATCCCGAATCGGCCACGGCGGAGCAATTCCGCGGCATTCGGGCGAGCATCCTGCTGCGGCAGGACGGAGGCGGCGCGAGATCGCTCGTCGTCACCTCGCCCGGACGGGGGGAGGGCAAGACGACGGTGGCGATGAATCTGGCGGTATCGCTGGCGATGAAGGGGAGCCGGGTTCTGCTCGTGGACGCCAACCTTCGCCGCCCTGACGCAAGCGGCGCCTTCCAGCTTCTCGATTATCCCGGCTTATCGGACGTGCTGCTCGCCTCGGTGGAGCTCGGCGATGCCGCAAGGCGTACCGAGATGGGCAGGCTCGACGTGCTGGCAGGCGGGCGAAGCCGGGATATGGCGCTCGATCTGCTGGATTCCGAACGGATGCGGGCTGTGATCGAAGCGGGGAGGCGGAACTACGATCTTGTCCTCATCGACGCAGGCGCCGTGCTGGAGGCGTCGGAAGCGAAGACGCTCGCCCACTTCTGCGAAAGCGCGGTGCTGGTCGTCCGCGAAGGAAGAACGAACGCCAAGGCGCTCGGCGATGCCAAGGCGACGCTGGAATATGCCGGTGCACAGGTGCTCGGCGTTATTGTGAATAAGCGCTAAATTTTTTTTGATGAAAAATTCGTTATAAAGAACAGCGGGTTCGCCCGTTCGGCGATGTCTCCTGACCGTTATCGATGGAGGCACTCGGTCATGCCGTGGGCTCGAAGGAGCCTTAGACGCCAGTCGTCGGAGGTGTGATGTGAGGCGGGGTTAGATGCCCTCTATTTTTACTTTTGGTTGTTTCGCTTCTTATCTGCATGATCTGCACGAAGAACAGCCATCGTGCCGTTAACAAGCGACGCGAACAAAAACAAAGAAAACGGGGGATTGGTACGACGTGACTTATTTCAAACGGGTATCGATTTCGATGGTCAGCGATTCGCTCATCGTCATCAGCGCGATTTTCTTCAGCCGATTCTTGCTTGGCGTCAGCCTGGACATGCCGGATACGTCCTTGGCGATCAGCGCGCTTACGCTGCTGCTGAGCCACCATGTATTCTCGGTCGTCTTCCGGCTGTATCAGAAGGCGTGGGCGTATGCCAGCACCGGCGAGTTAATCATCGTGCTCAAATGCGTGACCTACTCGATCGCGGCTGCCGCGGCCATGCAGCTTGCGGTATCCGGCGATATCCACATCCGGCTGCTGACCATTACGTGGCTGCTTCATATGACGATGATCGGCGGCTCGCGGTTTGCGCTGCGCATCTTCAAGGATATGTTCGCGCCGGATGCGAATCGGTCCGCCGCCCCGAAGAAACGGACGCTCATCATCGGCGCCGGTTCGGCAGGGACGATGATCGCCAGGCAGCTGCTGCACAGCGCCGAAGCCGAGCTGCAGCCGGTCGCCTTTATCGATGACAACGTCAAGATGCGCGATCTGCACATTATGGGCATTCCCGTCGTGGGCGGCATTCCGTCTCTTGGCCATGTCATTCGCGAGCTGGACATCAGCAATATTATCATCGCGATCCCTTCGCTCAGCCGCAAATCGCTGCATGCCATCTATCAGGAATGCGCGAAGACGGATGCGAAGACGCAGATTTTGCCAATGATCGAGGATATCGTCTCCGGCAAAGTATCGGTAAGCCAAGTCCGGGATGTGCAGGTGGAAGATTTGCTCGGCCGCGAGCCGGTCGAGCTGGATATCGCGGGCATCTCCGAATGCGTCACGGGCAAGGTCGTGCTCGTGACCGGGGCGGGCGGTTCGATCGGCTCGGAGATTTGCCGCCAGGTCGCGGCCTTCAAGCCGCGCACGCTCGTGCTGCTCGGACATGGGGAGAACAGTATTTATGCCATCGAGATGGAGCTGCTCGATCTGTATGGCGACCAGGAGATCCAGATCGTGACGGAGATCGGGGAATTGCAGGACGCGGACAAGATGATGAGCATTATGAGCGCTCACCGTCCGGACGTCGTCTACCATGCGGCGGCGCACAAGCATGTACCGCTCATGGAGCGCAATCCGGAAGAGGCGGTCAAGAATAACGTCATCGGTACGATGAACGCCGCGAAGGCAGCCAGCAAACACGGCGTGTCGACCTTCGTCATGATTTCCACGGATAAAGCAGTCAACCCGACGAGCGTGATGGGCGCGACGAAGCGGTTGGCCGAGATGATCATTCAAGATTTGGACCAATCGAGTCTTACGCGCTTCGTCGCGGTCCGCTTCGGCAACGTGCTCGGCAGCCGGGGCAGCGTCATTCCGCTGTTCAAGAAGCAGATCGAGAAGGGCGGCCCCGTCAAGGTGACGCATCCGGACATGATTCGCTACTTCATGACCATCCCCGAGGCTTCCCGTTTGGTCCTGCAGGCGGGCGCGATGGCGCAAGGAGGCGAGGTGTTCGTCCTTGACATGGGCGAGCCCGTCAAGATCGTCGATCTGGCGCGCAACCTTATTCTGCTCTCGGGCAATACGGTGGAAGACATCGGCATTGAATTCACGGGCATCCGGCCGGGGGAGAAGCTGTTCGAGGAGCTGCTGAACGAGAACGAAGTGCATGAACAGAAGGTTTATCCGAAAATCTACATCGGCAAGAAGGCCGAGCTGCGGATCGAGCAAATCCACGAGCTGCTGCGCGAATTCGAAAGTTTGGACAAGGCCATGCTGCGCGAATGGCTGCTCGATCTGGCGAACAACCGGCTTACGGCGACGGAGCGCCAGCTGATCATGCTTTCCAGCTGAGGCCCGCAAGCCGGCTGGGCTCGCGCGAAGGAGGATGGATATGCCGAAAGTATTGTTTTGCGCCACGGTCGATTACCACTTCGAGAAATTCCACTTGCCTTATATGCAGTGGTTCCGGGAGCAAGGGTGGGAAGTCCATGTGGCGGCATCGGGGAAGCTTGCGCTGCCCTACACGGATCGCAAGTTCGACCTGCCGATCGCCCGCTCCCCGCTGAAGCTTGCGCGCAACTGGTCGGCCTATCGCCGGCTTGCCGCCATTATGGAAGAGCAAGATTACGATCTGATTCATTGCCATACGCCGGTAGGCGGCATGCTCGCCCGGCTGGCCGGACGCCGGCTGCGCAAGCGGGGGGCTAAGATCCTCTATACGGCCCATGGCTTCCACTTCTGCAAGGGTGCCCCGCTGCTCAATTGGCTGCTATATTACCCGATTGAACGGACGATGGCGGCGGCAACCGACTGCTTGATCACAATTAACGAGGAAGATTACGAACTGGCGCGCCGGCGGCGGTTCCCGGCCGGACGTATCGAGCGGGTAAGCGGCGTCGGGGTTAATCTGGAGCGCTATCATCCGCTGCCGGAAGCCGAACGGCATCTGCGGCGCAGGGAGCTGGGCCTTGCGGCGGACGATATGGCGATGTTCTTCGCGGCTGAATTCAATGCCAACAAGAATCAACAGCTGCTGATCCATGCGCTCGCCGGCATGCGCGGCTATCCGGGCGCCAAGCTGCTGCTGGCGGGCGATGGCGGGCGGCAAGCGGTCTGCCGGGAACTCGCCGAGCGGCTGGGCGTGGCGGACCGCGTCCTCTTCCTCGGTTACCGCCACGATATCGACCGGCTGCTGCCGCTGTGCGATCTGGCGGTCGCCTCCAGTCTGCGGGAAGGGCTGCCGGTTAATATCATGGAAGCGATGGCGTGCGGTCTGCCGGTCGTCGCTACGCGCAATCGGGGTCACAACGAATTGGTGGAAGACGCCGTTAACGGCTATCTGGTGACGGCAGGCGATGAGCAAGGGTTCGCGCGCCGGCTGGAGGAGCTATGCCGGTCCAGGTCGCTGCGGCGACGGATGGGGCAAGCGAGCGCCCAGCGTGCGAAGCGCTATGCGCTGCCGGAAGTACGGGCGCAGCTGGCGGACATTTATTCACGTTATATGGCGGAGGATCGGAATGAAGCCGAAGATCAGCATCATCGTGCCTATTTATAATATGGAGCGGTATTTGGAGCGCTGCATGGACAGCCTGACGAACCAGCGATTGGCGGACGTGCAGATCGTGGCCGTGAATGACGGCTCGACCGACCGAAGCCTGGATATCGCCAGGCGCTACGCCGCGGCCGACAAGCGGATTATCGTCCTCGACAAGCGCAACGGCGGCGTGTCCGACGCGCGCAATGCGGGAATGGCGGCGGCGGAAGGGGACTATATCGGCTTCGTCGACCCGGACGACTGGGTCGATCCGGATATGTACGAGGCCATGTACGCCGCGGCTAACGCCGAAGGGGCGGATATCGTCATGTGCGGCTATGTCCGGGAGTTCGGCACGCATGCGAAGGAGAAGGTGTTCGACGCGCCGGATACGCTCCATTACAGCGCCGAGGAAGTGAGACGGAAGATGGTGCGCCGTCTGGTCGGACCGCTAGGCGATGAAGTCGGCCAGCCTGAGCTGCTGGATGCCTGGGGGACGGTGTGGTCGAAGATCTACCGTGCCGACATGCTGCGGAGTGCCGCCGTCCGGTTCGTCGATCTGCAGCGGATCGGAAGCAACGAAGATTCGCTGTTCAATATGTACGCGAGCTATGAGGCGCGGTCGTTCGTCTTCCTGAACCGGCCGTTCTACCATTACTGGCGGGCGAACGAAGCGTCGGCCACGTCGAGGCGCAACCCGAAGCTCGCGGAGCAGTTCCAGACGTTGTTCGGGCTGATCGAGGCTTTCATCCAGGAGAAGCGGCTGGGCGCGGAATTCGAGGAGGCGCTTGCCAACCGGATTGCGCTTAGCACGCTCGGACTTGGTCTGAACATCGTCGCCGGCGGGCGGCCGGGCGCTGCCGCGATCAGCAAAGTGCGGGCGATTCACGGCATGCTTAGCCAGGCGCGGATTCGCCGCGCGTTCGACCGCTTCGAGCTCGCTCGCTGTCCGCTTCCGTGGCGGGCTTTTTTCATTTGCGCGAAATACCGGATGTCGCCCGTGCTCTACGTGCTGCTGGAGGCGGCGGAATATTTGAGGAAGACCAAGAGATAGGAGTTGCGCGACACGTGAAACCACAACGCGTGCTGCAGGTCGCCACCATCATGAACCGGGGCGGGCTGGAGACGATGCTGATCAATTATATGCGCCGAATCGACCGCGAGCGCGTCCAATTCGACTTTCTGGTCCACCGCGAAGAGCGCGGTCATTACGACGACGAGATCGAATCGCTCGGCGGCCGCATCTTTCGGATGCCGGCAATTCAGCCCGGTCATTACGGGGCCTACTTTCGCAAGCTGGAATCCTTCTTCCGGGAACATCCGGAATATCGGGTCGTGCATGCGCACATCAACGAGAATAGCGGCTTCGTGCTTCGCGCCGCCAAGCTCGCCGGCGTGCCGTGCCGGATCGCGCACAGCCACTTGAGCGACTTGGGGCTGGATTTCAAGCTGCCGTTCCGCTTATACGCCCGCCAGGCGCTCAAGGGGCAGCCGAATTATTATTTCGCGTGCTCGGAGAACGCCGGGCGCTGGTTGTTCGGCCGCGGCAAGCCGGTGCATGTCATGAATAACGCGGTCAATGTCGAGGAGTTCCGGTTCGACCCGGATGCGCGGGGTACTGTACGCGCCGAGCTCGAGGGGGATGGACGGCTCGTCGTCGGCCATATCGGGCGCTTCAACAAACAGAAGAATCACGAGGGGCTGCTGGATATCTTCGCGGCGCTGCGCGAGCGGCGTCCGGACGCCTTGCTCGTCATGGCCGGCGACGGCCCGCTGCGGCCGGCCATGGAGCGCAAAGCCGAGCGGCTGGGCCTGGCCGGACATGTGCGTTTCCTCGGGGTGCGCAGCGATATACCCCGGCTGCTTCAGGCGTTCGACCTGTTCTTGTTCCCCTCCCTCTTCGAGGGGCTGCCGGTGGTGCTGGTCGAGGCGCAGGCGGCGGGGCTGCCGTGTTTCGTCTCCGACACGATTACGCGGGAGGCGGATGCGACCGGGCGGGTAACCTTCATAGGGCTGAAGACGAGCCCGGCCGCTTGGGCATCCCGGATTCTCTCGGCGGCGCTGACCCGCCAGGATGCGTCCGCGCAGCTGGCCGCAAGAGGCTACGACGCGGGCCGGATGGCGGCATGGCTGGCGGATTTCTACACGGGCCAGGCCATGGCGGCGCAGGAGTCTGATGCAGGAGGACGCCGGGCATGAAGGGATCATCTCCGTCAATGACAGGGCAGACGCCCGGAGGCACAACGCAGGGCACGCAGGCGTATTCGGAGACGGGAAGCGCGCCGCTCCTGACGGTGTTCACGCCAACGTATAACCGGGCCTACATTCTCCATCAATGCTACGAGAGCTTGCTTCGCCAGACGAGCCGGGACTTCGTCTGGCTCATTATCGACGATGGTTCGACCGACGACACGCGGGAGCTTGTCGGGCGTTGGATCGCAGAAGGTCGGCTGCCGATCCGTTATCACGTTCAGGATAACCAGGGGATGCACGGCGCCCACAACGCCGCTTACGCGCTGATCGACACCGAGCTCAACGTCTGCATCGATTCGGATGATTACATGCCGGACGACGCCGTGGAGAAGATCGTCTCGTTCTGGCGGCGGTACGGGAGCAGTCAGTACGCCGGCATCGTCGGCTTGGACGCCGCGCCAGACGGCGCGGTGATCGGCACGCGGATGCCCGATGGGCTGACGGCTTCGACGCTCTCGGGCTTGTACGAGCTGCACAAGGTCAAGGGCGACAAGAAGCTCGTCTACCGGTCGGAGCTGACGCGCGCCTGCCCGCCGTATCCGGTGTTCCCCGGGGAGAAGTATTGCCCGCTGTCGTACAAATACATCCTGATCGACCAGCAGGCGCCGCTGCTCGTCCTGAATGAGCCGCTCTGCATCGTGGAATATCTGCCGGACGGCTCCAGCATGAACATCATCACGCAGTACAAGCGCAATCCGCGCGGCTTCATCTTCTTCCGCAAGGTCGCGATGACGCATTCGCGCACGTTCCGCAACCGGCTGCGCGAGGCGGTCCACTACGTCGCCAGCAGCCTCATGATCCGCGACGGCCGATTCCTGCTGGAGTCGCCGCGCAAGCTGACGACGCTGCTCGCCACGCCGGCGGGCGCGCTGCTCTACCTCTACATCCGGCGCACGAAGCGGGCGACGACGCTTAAGACGAATTAGCGAAACGAAGGTGATAGGCGATGACAATCCTCTGGTATACGCTGGCGCTCGTATTTATGTTGGCTCTGCTTGCCAGATACTATGCGGTGCCCGCGGCCGCAAGCCCGATCGCGATCCGGCCGAGCCACGGCTTGGCGGTGCTGGCGATGCTCGCGCTCGCGCTGGTGTCCGGGCTGCGCAGCAACATTGGCGACACGGTCTACTACATGCACAGCTATGCCACGGGCGATCATCGCTTCGCGAGCATCGGCTTCGAAGGCGACTTTGGCTTCAATTACCTGCAGGCGTTGCTCAAAACGATCTCGCCCGATCCGCAGCTTCTCGTCTTCACGACGGCGGTGATCACCAACGCGCTGGTCGTGCGGGTGTTGTACACCTACTCGCGCCAGTTCGAGCTGAGCGTCTTCTGCTATCTCGCCACCGGCATGTACACCGTGTCGATGAACGGGATCCGCCAGTTCCTGGCCGCTTCGATCGTATTCCTGGCGACCAAGTATTTGCTTGCGGGCGATTGGAAGAAATACATGCTGGTCGTGCTGCTGGCGGCGACGATGCACAACACGGCGCTGATTCTCATCCCGATCTATTTCATCGTCCGCCGGGAAGCGTGGACGCGGATGACGTTCGCATTGCTGGCGATGGGCGTGGTGCTCGCATTCGGTTTTCAAACTGTATCCGGCTTTTTGTTCTCGGCAATCGAGGACACGCATTACGGGGCTTATAAAGATTTCGCCGAGGGCGGGGCCAGCATCTTCCGCGTCATCGTCAACTGCGTCCCGCTGGCGCTCGTCTACTTGGGGCGGGAGCGGATGCGCGAGCTGTGGCCCAAGAGCGATTACATCGTGAATCTGGCGATGCTCGGCGCGGTCTTTATGATCATCTCGACCCAGAATTGGATTTTCGCCAGATTCAATATTTACTTCGGGCTGTACAACCTGATTCTCATCTCGTGGCTGGTGAAGCTGTTCGCCGAGCGGGACCGCAAGCTGGTCTACTGCGGGCTGCTGCTCTGCTACGCCGCCTATTTCTACTACGAGCAGGTTGTCGCGCTCCAGCTGGATTATAAGAGCAACTATATCAACTGGTAAGCAAGAATGGCCGGTTGCTGCGCACGGGAGGCACGCATGATGGAAGAACGACGGATTCCGAAGACCGTCCACTACGTCTGGTTCGGACGCGGGGAGAAATCGGCCAAGATCGTCGCCTGCATGAAGAGCTGGAAGAAGCATCTGGGCGATTACGAGTTCGTGGAATGGAACGAGGATAACTTCGACTTGGACTCGAACCGCTACGTGAAGCAGGCGTACGAAGCGCGCAAGTACGCGTTCGTCAGCGATTACGTACGGCTGTACGCTTTGTACCATCACGGGGGCGTCTACATGGACACCGACGTCGAGGTATTGAAGCCGCTCGACCGGTTCCTGACACACGAAGCGTTCTCCGGCTTTGAGGACGAGCGTCACGTTCCGACGGGGCTGATGGCCGCGGAGAAGGGGCACGCGTGGATCAAGGAGCTGCTCGATGATTACGAGGACCGGGATTTCACGCGGGCCGACGGGACGCCGGATTTGACGACCAACACGCATACGATCACGGCGAATTGCGAGCAATACGGGCTGGTGCCGAACGGTCAGTACCAAGTCTTGCGCAACGGCGTCGTCATGTATCCGCGCACGTACTTCTGCCCGTACGACTACATCAACGGCGCTAATTATATAACCGACGATAGCTATGCGATTCATCACTTCGCCAAATCGTGGCTGCCGGCGCGCGTCCGCTACCGGAGCGAGCTCAAACGGATGGTCAGCAAGGTGGCAGGCCCGGCATTCGTCGCGAAGCTGCGCGAGCTGGCGGGCGGCCGGAAGAAGGGGAGCATGCGGTGAAAAAGCGGCTGTTGTTCGTGACGCAATATTTGCATACCGGGGGCGCGGAGAAAAGCCTGCTCACGCTGCTCGGCGAGCTCGACTACGGCCGGTACGACGTCGATCTGCTGCTGTTCGACCACAGCGGGGCGTTGTTCCCGCTCGTGCCGAAGCAGGTGAACGTGCTGCCGCCGCTCTTCGAGACGTTCACCGACCCGCTGTCTTCGGCGGTGCCGAAGCTGCTGAAGCGCGGACGGTACCGGCTGCTCGCGGGGAGGGCGCTTGCGTCGGCGGCGGCCAAATTCGCCAAGGGCAAGGGCGTCGGCGTCCGGTGGTCCATCTACCGGCATGCGCTGCCGGCCCGGCGAGAGGCGTACGATGCCGCGATCAGCTACCTGGACTTCCACTGCAATTACTATGTGGCGGAGAAGGTGCGCGCGCGGACGAAGATCTTGTATAACCATATGGATTACGGCTACAGCGAGCAGCAGGGCTGGCCCTGCCCGCCGCTTGAGCGCGCCAGCTTCGCGGCGTGCGATTATATCGTGACCGTCGCCGATTCGGCCAAGGCATCGCTCGCCCGGTATTTCCCCGATTACGCGCCGAAGATGCGGGTCATCCATAACCGGGTGTCGGCGGAGACGGTGCGGGCGATGGCGGGCGAGGTGCTCGCGGCATTCCAGAAGCCGGAGAGGAAGAGCGGCATAACGGTGGCGACCGTTGCGCGTCTGGGCGAGGAGAAGGGCGTGCGGCTGGCGCTCGAGGCGTGCGCGCTGCTTGTCCGCGCGGGCGCGGACGTTCGCTGGTACTTGGTCGGCGACGGTCTGCTGCGCGGCGAGCTTGAAGCCCACGCACGGGAGCTGGGGCTTACGGAGCGCTTCATCCTGCTCGGCGAGCTGGCGAATCCCTACCCCGTGATGGACGGCTGCGATATCTATGTCCAGCCCTCGCTCACCGAAGCCCACTGCATTGCGGTCGAGGAGGCGTTGGCGCTGGCGAAGCCGGTCGTCGTCACCGACATTCCGTCCTTCCGGAATCAGATCGAGAATGGGGTCAGCGGCGTCATCGCGCCGGCGAGCGCGGAAGGGCTTGCGGATGCGATCGGGCGGCTGGCGGCTGATCGGGCGCGGCGCGAGAGTCTGCAGCGGCAACTCCGGCAGGCCGGGGGGCGCCACCCGGACGAGCTGAAGCGATTCTATTCGCTGATCGAAGGGGGCGACTATGAAAAGGTTACTTGATCTGACCGTCGCCTTGGCGCTGCTGCTGCTGCTCTGGCCTGCCATTGCCGCGGTCGCGCTGCTCGTGCGGCTGAGGCTGGGCTCGCCCGTGCTGTTCCGGCAGCAGCGTCCCGGACTGCGGGGGCGCCCGTTCCACGTCTACAAGTTCCGCTCGATGACCGACAAGCGGGACGCGACCGGCGCGCTGCTGCCGGACGAGGTGAGACTGACGGCATTCGGGCGCGCCTTGCGCAAGTTCAGTCTGGACGAGCTGCCGCAGCTGGTCAATGTGGTGAAAGGGGAATTAAGCCTAGTTGGGCCCCGGCCGCTGCTCATGCAGTACTTGGCGCTCTATTCGCCGGAGCAGGCGAGAAGGCACGAGGTGAGACCCGGCATCACGGGCTGGGCGCAGGTGAACGGGCGCAACGCGATCTCGTGGGAGGAGAAGCTGCGGCTTGACGTGTGGTACGTCGACAACCGCAGCTTCGCGCTGGATCTGAAAATACTGCTGCTCACGGTGAAGAAGGTCATGCGAACGGACGGCATCAACAGTGCCGACCACGCGACGATGCCGCTCTTCCAAGGTGAGGCCCCGCGCGAGGAGCGAACGAGCGAAGCGAGCGGCGGCTAGACTCAAAACCCCCTGAATCTTTGTCCGCAAGGACAAAAGCGTGCCAGCTCGAAAGCAACCCGCCGACCGCGAACAATGGTGGCTGCACGAAGAAGGGAGTCCAGAGGTAAAAGTTTTCCGGAGGAAAACTGCTTCGGAAGCATACGCTTAGTCCTATGGTTCCCCTCAGCGGAGGGGGAAGGGGGAGGGAGTATATTCAAGCTTTGTCCGAAAGGACAAAAGCGTGCCCCGCTCAAGCCGACCCGCCGACCGCGAACAAACGTGCCAGCATGAAGAAGGGAGTCCAGAGGGCGAAGTCCTATGGTTCCACTCAGCGGAGGGGGAAGGGGGAGGGAGCATACTGAAGCTTTGTCCGACAGGACAAAAGCGTGCCCTGCTCAACTCAACCCGCCGACCGCGAACAATGGTGGCTGCACGAAGAGGGAGTACAGAGGGCGAAGTCCTATGGTTCCCCTCGGCGGAGGGGGAAGGGGGAGGGAGCATACTGAAGCTTTGTCCGAAAGGACAAAAGCGTGCACCACTCAAGTCAACCCGTCGACCGCGAATAATTGTGGCTGCACGAAGAGGGGTGTCCAGAGGGTGAAGCCCTTTGGTTCCCCTCGGCGGAGGGGGAAGGGGGAGGGAGCCATACTGAAGCTTTGTCCGCGAGGACAAAAGCGTGCCAGCTCGAAGCAACCCGCCGACCGCGAACAAACAAGCCAGCACGAAATGGGGAGTCCAGAGGGCGAAGTCCTATGGTTCCCCTCGGCGGAGGGGGAAGGGGGAGGGAGCAACAAGGGGGAGGGAGCAACAAAAGAGGGGTCAAAGGGGCGGAGCCCCTTTATAAGCTAGAGGTTACGTGGGGTCCAAGGGGCGGAGCCCCTTCATAACCTAGAGGTAACGCTCGCCAGCTTCACGCCGCCGGACGACGCGCGCAGGCGTACCGTACGCGACTGCAAAGCTCTCGATCGGGCTGACGACCGTAGCCCCGGCGCCGATAACGGCATGCTCGCCGATCGCGATGCCGTGGATGATCGTCGCGCCGATGGAGATGGCGGCATGGCTGCCGATGCGCACGCCGCCCCCGGTCGCCGCGCGCGGGGCGACCGACACGTAATCGCCGAGAACGCTGTCGTGATCGATGGATGCGTTCGTGTTGATGATGGCGTGCTTGCCGACGGACGTATCGCCGTTCACGACCGCGCCGGCCATGACGACCGTCCCTTCGCCGAGCGAGGCGCTTCGGGCGATGACGGCCTTCGGGTGAACGGCCGCGACGAACGGCAGCCCCGGGGCAAGCGCCTCGGCGCGTCGGACGATCCGCTCGCGGGTCGCGTTGTCGCCAACCGCGGCGATGCAGCCGTCGGCCTGGACGCTGCCCAGCAGCTCCAGCGGGCCGAGCACTTCGTAACCGCACACGACGGTTCCGGCCGGCCTGTGGTCGTCGAGCAGGCCGAGTACCTCGTATTCGCCGGCGAGCTCGACGATGTCGATGACGACCTTGGCGTGGCCGCCCGAGCCGAGAAGGACGATTTTGTTCATGGAGCGCCTCCTTGTTCGTTAGGGATAGGTGCCCTGATTTTAACATGGATAAGCTTGACAATATAGAAGCAAAGAGGTCGATACGGATGCATACGTCTCTGGTGGACGATGGAGTATTCTCAGCGGAGCTTAGGCTGCTGCTCGCGCTCGTTCGTCCGGAATCGCCGAAGGCGCAGGCGGCGGATGCTTCCGGCCTTGAAGGCCAGATCGATTGGCAGTTGTTCGGGCGGCTCGTGCGCCATCACCGCCTGTTCCCTTATTTGCAGCACCGAATCAAGAATGGATCGGCGTCCGGCATTCCGGAGGACGTGCTTCGGGAGCTGCGGCTGGATTACCGGCAGAACGTCATTCAGATGCTTCATCTAAGCGGCGAGATGGCGCTGGTCGGACGCGCGCTCGAAGAGGCGGGCATTCGCTGCATCTTCCTGAAGGGACCGGTCGTCGCGCATGAATTGTACGGCGACATCGCGCTGCGGACCTCGAACGACTTGGACGCGATCGTGCCGATCGGGGAGCTGGACGCTGTGCAGCGGCTGCTGCAGCGGATGGGTTATATCAAAGACGACTACATCTTGTCCGTGTTGAACGACTGGAAGTGGCGCCATCATCATATAACCTTCATTCACCCGCTCAAGCGCGTCAAGCTGGAGATCCATTGGCGGCTGAACCCCGGCCCGTCCAAGGAACCCGCATTCGACGAACTCTGGGCGCGCAGCCGACTGCGGACCTGGACGAGTTATCCGGTGCGCATGCTGGGGGCCGAGGATCTCTTCCTCTTCCTGGCGAGCCACGGCGCGCGACACGGCTGGTCCCGGCTGCGCTGGCTGCTGGATATCGACCGGATGGCTCGCGGAGAGCTGGCCGCCGATACGCTGGTGCCGCTGCTGAAGCGGAACCATCTGCGCGATGTCGGCGGCCAGGCGCTTGCGCTGGCGAAGGGATTGCTCGGAACGGCGATTCCGCCGGCGCTTGCGCCGCTTGCCGAGCGTCCCAAGGCGGCCAAGCTGGCCAGGGGAGCGATGTTCTATATCGGGCGGATGGTCAATTTGCACAACAAGCCGCTGCCGCCGGACGTCGACCGGTATCACAAACGGCATTTGTTCGAAGCGATGTCGGCGTATCACAAAATGCTTTTCCTGCTCAGCTTCCTATTCCCGTATCCGCAAGATACCCAGACGCTTCCCTTGCCTAGGTCGCTGCACGTGCTTTATTTCCCGCTTCGGCCGCTGCTGTGGATATGGAGGAAGGCAAGGCGTCAGGAGTATCCGGCATGAGAGGGGTTCACGTATGAAAGTTAGCGTCATTATTCCGGTGTACAACGCGGAGCGTTATCTCCGGCGCTGCATCGAATCGCTGCTCGCCCAGACGCTTGCGGCGTGCGAATTTCTGTTCGTGAACGACGGGTCGGAAGATGGCAGCGCCGCGGTCATCGCCGACTACATGCGGCGGGATGCGCGGGTCCGGCTGATCAGCCAGGCCAACCAGGGTGTCAGCATGGCTCGCAACGCGGGGCTGGAGGCGGCGTGCGGCGAATATATCGGCTTCATGGACGCCGACGACGTGGTGGAGCCCGACATGTTCGAGCGGCTATATGAAGCCGCCGCGGAGAGCGGATGCGATGTCGTCATCTCCAACTACGAGACCGAGATGGAGGGGCGGCGGGTCGTCACAACCTACCCGTTCCCGCAAGGGGCTCCCCAAGGCAGGAACGTCATCGAACGATGGGTCCTGCCTTATTTCATGGAGCATGACAATATGAACGCGGTGTGGAACAAGCTGTACCGCGCCGAAGCGGTCCGCGCGTACGGCGTCCGCTTCCCGAAGCGGGTGGCGCTCGGGGAAGACGGCTTGTTCAACCTGCGGTTCTTCGCCCGCGCGCAGCGGATGCGGTATATCGACTATGCCGGCTACCATTACCTCGAGGCGGCGGGAAGCGCGACGCGCGACATGACGAAGCACGATTATTTCGCGCAAGCGGTCTCGGCGTACACGAGCGAGTGGCCGGATGGCGCGGCAGGCGTCGTCGATCCGGGGCGGATGCGCACCCTTCGCGCGATCAAGCTGGTCAACAGCGCGCTCTCGCTCGCCTACCAGTATGCCGCGACGCCCGCGTCCGGGGCCGGCTTCTACCGGCGCTACCGGTTGATCCGGCGGATCGTCCGGAACACGGAGCTTCGCGGGGCGCTGTCGGCCTACGACGACGAGGCGTATCGCAAGCTGGGCCGCTATCAGCGGTTCGTGCTGGACATGATGCGCAGAAGATTCACGCCGGCGGTCTACGCCGCCGTGACGTATAGCCGCATAAGAAACCGCTAACCGACGCCAATACAGTCGTCAAAAGCAGATAACGGGAGGACCAGGTTACGATGAAAATATTGATGTTCGCGCATACCGGAAGCTTGAACCGGGGCTGCGAGGCGATCGTCCGTTCCTCGACGGACATCATTAAAGAGAAAGTGAAGGACGCCAAGGTGTTTCTGGCCTCCGAGCAGCCGGAGACCGACCGTCTCCTGACCCGGGTCGACGGCATCTTCGATGCGTCCCGCAGCGAGATCGCGCCGTATTCCCTCGATTGGTTGATCGCGTCCTTTCAATACAAGGTGTTCAAGAAAGACACGTATGCGCTGGGCAAGATCGAAGACAAGATCATTCGCCGGATCAAAGACGTCGACGTGTGCCTCTCTATTGGCGGCGACAACTACTGTTACGGCGAACAGCCCGGCTGGTACGAGGTCAACCGCCGCGTGAAGGCGCAGGGCAAGAAGCTCGTGCTGTGGGGCTGCTCGATCGGCGAGGAGGACATGTCCGAGCGCAAGCTGGCCGACCTGCGTCAATTCGACCTCATCCTCACCCGCGAGACGCTGACGTACACGATGCTGCTGAGCAAGGGGCTGACAAACGTGAAGCTGTGCGCGGACGCGGCGTTCACGATGGAGAAGGAGGAGCTCCCGCTGCCGGCCGGCTGGCAAGAAGGCAACACGATCGGCTTCAACTACAGCCCGCTCGTCTGGAAGAAGAATGAGCGCTCGCGGGATGCTGCCCGCGCCTTGCTGCGCCACATCCTGGAGACGACGGATGCAACGGTGGCGCTGACGCCGCACGTCATCGCCGACGGGAACAACGATTACGAGGTGCTGCGGGAATTTTACGAGGAGTTCAAGGCGACGGGGCGCGTGCTGCTGCTGCCGGGCGATCTGAATGCGATTCAATATAAAGGGTACATCGCGCGGATGCGGTTCTTCATCGGCGCGCGCACGCATGCGACGATCGCCGCCTACTCGAACTTCGTGCCGACGATGGTGCTCGGCTACAGCGTCAAATCGAAAGGCATCGCCAAAGACATTTTCGGCGAGGAGAAGCTGGTGCTGAATTTGAGCGACATCTCCGATGCGGCGAAGCTGAAAGCCAAGTTCGACGAGATGGTCCGCGAGGAACAGGCGCTCATCCGTACGATGCGACGGTCCGTCCCGGGCATTAAGAGCATGTCTTACCGGGCGGTGGATTACTTGAGAGAGCTTGTCCGATAAGGCGGGGTAGCGATGAAGAAGAAGCTGTTGTTCGTTATGCCGAGCCTGTCGGCGGGCGGCGGGGAGAAGAGTCTCATTAACCTGCTGTCCCAGCTGGACTATGACCAATACGAGGTTGATTTGTTCCTGCTTCATCAGGACGGCCTCTTCATGGCGTACATCCCGAAGGAAGTGCGGCTGCTGCCGCTCCCTGCGGATTATCGGGAGTTCGCCAAGCCGCTGGCGGCGTCTTTGCTGGGACTGCTGCGGCGGGGCAAGCCGGGCTTGGCGTGGAGCCGGCTGCGGTTCGCGGCTAACGCCCGCAAGAAGCGGAGCATCCCGGAGAATGAGCAGCAGGGGTGGAAGTATACGGCCCGCGCGCTGCCGCCGCTAACCGCCCGATACGATGCGGCGATCGGGTTCCTCGAGAACACGGCGACCTACTTCTGCGTCGATAAAGTCGAGGCGGTCCGCAAAATCGGTTGGATGCATATCGATTACGATCAACTGGGCATGGACCCGGCGTTCGACCTGCCGTATTTCAAGCGGCTCGATTACTTGGTCACGGTCTCGGAGGAATGCGCGAGCGTCCTGCGGGCGCGCTTCCCGAGCGAACGGGAGAAAGTGAAGGTCATGTACAACATCGTCTCGCCTTCGATCATCCGCAAGATGGCTGCGATGGGGGAAGCGGACGTGTATGGGCGAGCGCAAGGGGAGACCATCATTCTCTCCGTCGGCCGGCTTCACTATCAGAAGGGATTCGAGACGGCCGTAGAGGCTTGCCGCTTGCTCGTCAGCGAAGGCTATAACTTGCGCTGGTGCGTCATCGGCGAAGGCGAAGAGCGCCAGGCGCTGACCGAGCAGATCCGCGCCGCCAATCTGGAGGGACGCTTCGAACTGCTCGGTCTGCGTCCGAATCCGTACCCGTATATCCAGCAGGCGGATCTATACGTGCAGCCGTCCAAGTTCGAAGGCAAGTCCATCGCCATCGACGAGGCGAAAATTCTGGCCAAGCCGATCGTGGTGACCGACTTCAGCACGGCGAAGGACCAGATCGAGCATGATCGCAGCGGCCTCATCGTGGGCATGGACGCCCGTGCCGTCGCGGACGGCATCCGCCGTCTGCTGCAGGAGCCGAGGCTGCGGGCGCGGCTGACCGAGCATCTGGGCCAGGCCGAGCTTGGCACGGAAGAAGAGATCGCCAAATTGAACCGACTACTCGCTTAGGTGGAATCATGGGATGAAAAAGAAGCTCTTGTTCGTCATGAACAATTTAACGTGCGGCGGCGCCGAGAAGGCGCTCGTCTCCTTGCTAGGCACGATCGATTATAGCCGATTCGACGTGGATCTGTTGTTGTTCAAGCACGAAGGCCTCTTCATGAAGCAAATCCCGCAGCAGGTGCGGCTGCTCGCCGAGCCCCGGGATTACCGGTATTTCGACATGCCGGTCAAGACGGCGGTCGCAGATTGCCTCCGGAGGGGCCGCCTTGGTCTGGCGGTCGCGCGCGTCCGCGCCGGCTTCATCTTCCGCGGCGAGCCGAACCGGGTCCGCTGCGAGCAGCGGGTATGGAAGTATGTCGCCCAGTCGCTGCCGCCGCTTGCCCAGTCGTACGACGCGGTCATCGGTTACTTGGAAAAAAATCCGATTTATTACGGCGTGGAGAAAGTGAACGCCGTGCGAAAAATCGGTTTCATACATAACGACTACGACCGACTCGGGATGGATCCCGGGCTCGATTATGCGTATTTTGAGCAGCTCGACGATATCGTGACCGTATCCGAGGGCTGCGTGGAGGTGCTCAAGAAGCGCTTCCCCATGCTGGAGGACCGCATCGCGCTCATGCCGAACATCGTCTCCCCGGCCCTGATCCGCGAGCTTGCGCAGGAGCAGGCGCCGGACTTGGCGCGCGGCGCCTTGACGCTCGTCTCCGTCGGCAGGCTGAGCGCGCAGAAGGGCTATGAGCTGGCCATCGAAGCGTGCGCGCTGCTCGTGGCCGCCGGCTATGACGTGAAGTGGACCGTCATCGGCGAAGGCGAGGAGCGGGAGCGGCTGTCCGCGCTCATTCGGGCGCGCGGACTTACGGAGCGCTTCCTCTTGGCCGGCTTGAGGGAGAATCCATACGCCTATATGCGACAAAGCGATATTTTCGTCCAGACGTCGCGCTTCGAAGGCAAGTCGGTCGCGATCGACGAGGCGAAGATCCTCGGCAAGCCGATCGTCGTCACCGATTTCCCGACGGCGAAGGACCAGATCGAAGATGGCGTCAACGGATTGATCGCCGCGATGGACGCGCGCTCCGTGACGGAGGCGATCCGGCGTCTCGCCGAGGAGCCGGCGCTTCGCGAATCGTTCGCGCGCCGTCTGGCGGAGGAGGAGCTCGGCACAGAGCAGGAGATCGAAACCTTATACCGGTTCATTAGTTAGGGCAGGACGCAAGGGCGCGCCGCCCTCGCGCATGAGCCCGAATCAGAAGGACGTGACTAATCATGTTTACACTCATCGTCATTCTCGCCCTGCTGCTGCTCGCGGTCGCTATTGCGGCCGCGTTCGACCTGATTCCGATGTGGAAGGATTGGTTCGGCCGCATCCACATCGGGCGTATGCCGCGGGAGCCGTGGACGGAGGCGGTTACCAAGACCGCGGCTAGTTGGCTTCGCCGCACGCCGACGATCCCGCTGACCGACAACAACCGGTTGATCGTGATCGACATGCTGCGGGGCAACTATCGGCGAGCCTCCATTCAACACTGGCAGGAAGCCGCGCTGCTGCTTGGCGCCGCGGAATACCTGTCCCGCCGCGATGACGCGGACGTCCGTGCCGCGGTTTCGCGGTATTTGGCGCGTACGTTCGACGCGGACGGCGGGTGGCGGCAGGCGCCGCGGCATGTCGATGCCGCGATTCTCGCGTACGCGGTCATGAAGCTGCCTGGCATCGACTTGGATCGATATAAGGGAGCGCTGGACGACGTTCGAACGATGATCGAGGAGCATGTCGGCGAGGACGGCACCGCTACGTACCGCAAAGGAATGACCGCCTACCGCTATGTCGACACGGTCGGGTTCATCTGTCCTTTCCTAGTGGCGTATGGCATCCGTTACGGGCATGCGGCAAGCGTCAATCTCGCGCTGACGCAGCTGACGGAATACGAACGGTATGGCCTGTCCACGCAGCTTGGCATCCCCTGCCATGCATACCGGGTGGATACGAAGGCGCCGCTCGGCTTGTACGGCTGGGGCCGGGGCTTGGGCTGGTATGCGATCGGGCTGGCGGACGCCTGGCGGGAGCTGTCTCAGGCGCACCCGGCGAAGCCCGCGCTAACAGCGTCGGTCGTTCGCTTCGCCAAGGCGGCGTCTTCCTTCCAACGGCCGGACGGCCGCTGGAATTGGACGGTCACCCGCCCGGAGGCGATTCCCGACTCGTCCGCGACCGCGACGCTTAGCTGGTTCATGCTGCAAGCATCGGATATCCCCGAGTTGGCGGAGGCTGCGCTGGAGAGCGCGGAAGCGGGTCTTCGCTATCTCATGAAGGCGACGCGACGCGACGGATCCGTCGACTACGCGCAAGGCGATACGAAGGATATCGGCGTCTATTCGTCGCGGTTCGGCATTTTGCCATTCGCGCAAGGGTTCGCCGTCCGGTGCGCGCACCGGTACGAGGCAATCCGGTCTGGCACGGGGCGGAAGACGGAAGAGGTCAGCCGGCGCGAGGTTCCGCATGCGGGTTAAATCGTCGCTGCTGAACATCTCGGCAGGTCTTGGGAACCAGTTGATCATCACGGCGCTCAGCTTCCTGTCGCGCAGCGTCTTCATCGGCACGCTCGGCATCGAATATTTGGGCGTGAACGGGCTGTTTACGAGCATGCTGGCCATGCTGTCGCTGGCGGAGGCAGGCATCGGCTCGAGCATCATCTACAGCTTGTACAAGCCGGTCGCCGATCGCGACGAGGAGCGGATTCTTCGGCTGATGCGCTTGTATCGCACCGCTTACCGGGCCATCGCGTTCGTCGTACTCGGTCTTGGGCTTGCGTTAATACCGTTCCTGCATTTGGTGGTCGGCAAGACGGATGTCGAGCATCTGTACGTCATCTACGGCGTGTTTCTGATGAATACGGTGCTGCCTTATTTCTTTCAATACAAACAGTCCTTCCTGAACGTCTCTCAGAAAGGGTACATCGTTACCGGCGTATACTCGGTGTCGCAGATCGTCTCCACGGCTTTGAAGATCGCAATTCTGACGTATACGGGCAATTACATCCTGTTTCTGGTAGCCGACTGCGTCATTACGCTCTTGACCTCGGTCCTGCTGGCGATTCTTGTCGAACGGCAATATCCTTTTCTGAAGAAAGGGCCGCAAGGCGCTCTTGACGCCGAGACCAAGGCAGGTATCATTAAAAATGTAAAAGCGATCGTGCTGCAAAATATCGGCATGTACATCGTGCTCAGCTCCGACAGCATCATCATCTCCGCGTTCGTCAGTTTGACCGCCGTCGGTCTGTACGCGAATTATAAAATGCTGATCGAGATCAGCCGCACGTTCCTGAATCAAATCTTCAACAATTTGTACCATAGCATCGGCAACCTGGTGGCGGAAGCAAACGGGGAGAAGGTGTACCGGATCTATAAGGTGACGATGCTGATGGGCTTCTGGCTCTACTCGCTGCTGGCGATCGCGATGCTCCTGCTCATCGAGCCGTTCCTGAACGCATGGCTGGGACAAGGGTTCCTGCTGGAGGCGGGCGTGCTGCCGGTGCTCATGCTGCTGTTCATGGAGCGGGGCATGCGCAATTCCATCGCGACCGTGAAGACGACGGCCGGCATCTTCCACCAGGACCGGTTCGCGCCGATCATCCAAGGCGGGATCAGCCTGGCGGCGTCGCTCGCGCTCGTGAAGATTCTTGGCATCGCGGGCGTATTCCTCGGCTCGCTGATCGGCGCGGTGGCCGTGCCGTTCTGGCTCACGCCGGCGCTCGTGTACCGGCACGTCTTCCAACGGCCCGCGCGTGACTACTTTGTCCGCTACGCCGGTTACATGGCGGTCGGAGCGGCAGCTTATGGCGCCGCCCGGTACGTCATCGGCTGGATCGGCGGGGAAGGGATGCTCGCGGTCGCGCTTCAGGCGATCCTCGTCGTGGCGACCGTTAACGCCGTCTACTTGGCGGTATTCTTCCGCACGGCCGAATTCCGTTATATTCGCAGCTTGATCGGCGGATTGGCCGCCCGACTTCCGTTCAGGGCCAAATCCGCGAAAACTTGGGGGGAGATTAAATCATGACCATTCTCGTTACCGGAGGCGCCGGATATATCGGCAGCCATACCTGCGTGGAGCTGCTGCAGGCAGGCTACGATATCGTCGTCGTCGACAATTTTGCGAATAGTACCCGAGAGGCGCTGAGCCGGGTATCCGAGATTACGGGCAAGCGCTTCCCGTTCTATCGGATCGATCTGCTCGACAGCGAGGCGCTCGACCATGTATTCACGATTCATAACATCGAAGCGGTCATTCACTTCGCCGGCTTGAAAGCCGTCGGCGAGTCCGTACAACAGCCGCTGCATTACTACCATACCAACATGACGGCCACGTTCAATCTGTGCGAGGTGATGAATCGCCACGGAGTGCGCCGCCTCGTCTTCAGCTCGTCGGCGACCGTCTACGGCTTGCCGGAGACCGTCCCGATCCCGGAGAGCCACCGTCTTTCGGCCACGAACCCTTACGGGCAGACGAAGCTCATGATCGAGCAGGTGCTGCGGGATTTGCACGTATCCGACCCGCGCTGGGCGATCTCGATTTTACGCTACTTTAATCCGATCGGCGCGCATGCCAGCGGCATGATCGGCGAGCATCCGTCCGGTATTCCGAACAATCTGATGCCTTATATAACGCAGGTCGCGGTCGGGAAGCGAGAGCGGCTGCAGGTATTCGGCGACGATTATCCGACCGTCGACGGAACCGGCGTGCGCGATTATATTCACGTCGTCGATCTGGCGAAAGGCCATTTGAAGGCGCTGGAGAAAGCGCTCGAGGAGCCGGGCATCGATGCGTTCAACCTCGGCACGGGCCAAGGCTACAGCGTGCTCGAACTCGTGCTCGCGTTCGAGCGGGTGACGGGACAGAGCGTGCCGTACGAGATCGTCGCCCGCCGTCCGGGCGATATCGCGGCGTGTTACGCCGATCCTGCCAAGGCGAAGGCCGTGCTCGGCTGGGAGGCTGAGCTTGGCATCGACGCGATGTGCGCGGACGCTTGGCGCTGGCAGGAGGGCAATCCGGAAGGATACCCGGGTGGAGACGATGCGGAAGACGACGGCGGCATCCTAGCGGGCGGGGCGCTCGCGAAGGACTAGTATAGCCATCTTATGGCGATGGCGTAGAGGAAAGGACGCGGTACAAGCCCATGAACGAAACGACGCCTTCGAGGCTCTACCTCTCGCCGCCGCATATGAGCGGCCGGGAGCAGGACTATCTGCAAGAAGCATTCGCCACGAACTGGATTGCGCCGCTCGGTCCGCACGTCGACCGCTTCGAGCGGGAGCTGGCCGGCTATGTCGGCATCGGCGGGGCCGCGGCGGTCTCGTCCGGCACGGCCGCGATCCATCTCGCGCTGCGCCTGCTGGGAACGACGCGAGGCGATACCGTGCTTTGCTCGAGCTTCACCTTCATCGCCAGCGCCAATCCGATTGTTTACGAAGGAGCGGAGCCGGTATTCATTGATTCCGAGCCGCAGTCGTGGAATATGTGCCCGGATGCGCTTGAGCGGGCGCTGTCCGACGCGGAGCGGGAGGGGCGGCTGCCGAAGGCCGTGATCGTCGTGAATCTGTACGGGCAGAGCGCCCGGATGGACCGTATTATTCCGTTGTGCGAGCGGTACGGCGTACCGGTCATCGAGGATGCGGCCGAGTCGCTCGGATCGACGTATCAAGGACAAGCGAGCGGCACGTTCGGCACGTTCGGCATCTACTCGTTCAACGGCAACAAGATTATTACGACCTCCGGCGGCGGCATGCTGGTCGGACAGGACGAGCAAGCGCTCGAGCAGGCGCGCTTCCTGGCGACGCAGGCGCGCGATGCCGCGCCTCACTATCAGCATAGCCAGGTTGGCTACAACTATCGGATGAGCAATCTGCTGGCCGGCGTCGGCCGGGCGCAGCTTGCCGTGCTGGATGAGCGCGTGGCCGCGCGGCGCGCCGTATTCGAACGGTATGTCCGGCTGCTGGCGGGTCTGCCGGGCATCTCGTTCATGCCGGAGCTGCCGGATTCGCGTTCGAATCGCTGGCTGACGGTGATCCGGCTCAATCCAGCCGAGTCGGGGGGCGTTACGGCGGCCGACGTGCTGAGCGCGCTCTCGGACGCCAACATCGAAGCTCGTCCAGTGTGGAAGCCGCTCCATCTGCAGCCGGTGTTCGCGGGGACGGCGTATTATCCGCACGCAGCCGGCCGCAGCTTCTGCGAGGAACTGTTCGCGGACGGGCTGTGCCTGCCGTCCGGCTCGGCGATGTCCGAGACGGAGCAGGAGCGGGTGGCAGCCGTCATCCGCGCGGTATTCGCGCGCGCCGCGCAGACGGTGTAGCGGAGCAGGCAAGTTGCAAGCCGCTTTGGCACAAGCTTACGCCGGGGCAGACGCGAACATGCGAGAAGCCGGGAACTGTACGTTGACGTACGGTTCCCGGCTTTTTTTGTGCTTGTCTTCGTGAACTGATGGTCGCCGGGCGCTAATGCAGCGCGAATTCCCAAGGGCCCTTAATGAGCAACGACCTCTCACCGGGGTCTCTTTGATCTCCTGCTTGATCCGAAATGCTGGCACGGTCAGCCTATGCCCGGCGAAACCTTTTTCACCAACGAGCCGCGCGCGGTCATAGTCCCCGATCCTGTGCCAAGCCGCCACGAACGTGTCGCTGACGCATTCCTCCACATCTTCTTTCGGAGCCAGCCCGCCTAATATTCGGCCGACCAGCCGGTACAGGCCGGGACCGTACATGTCCATGAGCGCCTCGAGCGCCGCGGGGTCGCGCGCTTTCAGCCCCGCCTCTAATTCCGAATCCGTTTGCTTCGCAAAAAAAAGCCGCCTTCGTCCTCCCAAGAGAACGAAAGCGGCCTGAACGGCAGGACGAATAACACGCGGCGGCAGCACGAGCGCCCGCGGTCCGTCAACTTCTTGAAGGGTCTCTACTGCTCGCCGGTCAAATACCGCTCCGTCAGGATCGACAGGAGCTGAATGCCGACTTCGTTATGTCCGCCTTCGGGAATAATCAGGTCGGCATATTTCTTCGACGGTTCAATGAACGCTTCGTGCATAGGCTTGACCGTCTTCAAGTACTGGTCGTGGATCGATTGAATCGTTCTGCCGCGCTCCTCGATATCCCGGAGCACCCGGCGCAGGATCCGCACGTCCGGATCGGTATCGACGAATACTTTAATATCGAGCATCGCCCGCAAATTCTCATCGGAGAGGACGTGAAGGCCTTCGAGGATGACGATCGGATTCGGGTTCAGCTCGACCGTGCGGTCCTGGAAGCGGGCGTGGGCGGAGAAGTCGTAGATCGGAGCTTGAGCCGCTTGTCCCTCTCTCAGCTGAGCGAGATGGGCGATAAGAAGCTCGTTATCGAAGACGAGCGGATGATCGTAATTAAGCGCCTCGCGTTCGGCAAACGTGAGATGCGGGTGGTCTTTATAGTAGTTGTCCTGGGAAATAAACGTCACTTTGTCCGACCCCAGACGGTCGATGACGGAGCGGGCGACCGTTGTTTTGCCGGAGCCGGTCCCGCCTGCGATACCAATGATAAGCATGGCGATTCAATAATCCTCCCTACGTGGATTGCGGATGCAATTCCAGTATTGTAGCATAGTGCGTTTATTTTTTCATCTGCGGGGAGCGAAAGGGGAGGCTGGCATCTTTTTGTAAAGGCGAAAGCCGTGCGTCGGCCGGACAAGCAGGTCACAGATCAGCGCCACCGACTCGCCGGTACCAATCCACAAGCGCGCGGCTCACCGCATTGCGCACGTCATCTTCATAGAAGGGACCGGAATACACGGTGACCGGCCAGCCGCGCCGCCATCCGTTCAGGCGCAGACCGGTAATCGTGACGGAGCTTGGCCGCTCGGAGGTAAAGGCGAGCCGATAGCCATGCTTCATAATCGTAACCCGGCTGATCCTGCTCTCGTGAGTCACGCGAGCCCAATGATCTCCGGCGAAAAGCTGATCGAGCAGCGGCGCCACAAGCGCTTGCGCCAAAGCGGCCGTCTGCGGCGGATCCGGCTCCTCGCCGTTCGCACGGGAAACATGCTTTAATACGTACAGGCCTTGCATATAAGCATTCTCATCCAGTGGTAATCCCATCCAAACCAACACCGCCTTATTTATATGTCGAGCGGCGGAAGCGAATGACGCGAAGCGTGAAGCAGGGTCGTCTTCGGCCGCTCATTACGCTATTCTATTAACAGGACTTCATATTGTTGCGGGATCATAGATTCGAGGGGAGCCCATTTCATAGAAACGCGATCGTTGTCTAGAGAAGAAGGCATTCATGGAAGGTGGAGGCAAGTGGCGATACAAGCAATCGAAGAAGAAGAATGGCTGCGGCTCTCGCGCATCGGCCCGGGCTGGGACGCGGTGCTGTTCACGACGCCTCTGTGCGGAACGTGCAAAGTAGCGGAGCGGATGCTCGAGGTCGCCGATGCGGCGGGCGAATCGGCCACGCTGTACCGGATCAATCTGAATTTCGCGCCCGTGCTGCGGGAGCGGTGGCAGATCGAGAGCGTGCCCTGCTTGGCGCTCGTGCATCAGGGTAAGCTAATGCGAAAGGAATACGCGATGCGTTCGGTCGATTATTTGCACCGGATGCTGCGGGAGCTGCCTTAGGTAGCCGGGAGCTGGCGAAAGACAAGAGGAGGAGGGATTAAGGATGACGAGGGAACGGGAAGTCTCCAACTACGGCGGGCAGGGCGAGCACGTTACCTTTGGCATGGGCTGCTTCTGGTCGCCGGATGCGCTGTATGGTTCGCGGCCAGGCGTCGTGCGCACCCGTGTCGGTTACGCGGGGGGCACGGCGGAGGAGCCGACCTATCGCCAGATGGGCGATCATACGGAGACGGTGGAGGTTGAGTTCGATCCTCGCATCGTGTCGTTCACTGAGCTGGCGGAGCTGTTCTGGGACAGCCACAATCCTTCGAACATCAACGGCTACAAGGGGCGGCAGTATCAATCGCTGCTATTCTACCGGAACGCGGAGCAGCAAGCCGCGATCGAATCCGTCCTAGCCGGGCGGCGCGCCAGAGGGCTGCCGGAGCCGGCGACCGAGATCATCCCGTATGGCGGCTTCCACCTGGCAGAAGAGAAGCATCAGAAATATTACCTGAAACGGCACCCGGACGCGCTGGCCAAGCTGTCCGCGGCGTTCCCAGACGAGGCGCTCACCGGCAGCACACTGGCGGCCCGATTGAACGGGCTGGCCAAAGGGTACACGAACCGGGAACGCATTGTTGCTGAATTGGCGGGCGGGGCGGATGCGGAGGAGGCGGCACGGCTCACAGCGCTGGTGAAATCGATCAAATGGTAGTCGCGGGTCATCCCCTGGGCAATCGCGGGGAGAGGTTGAGAGAAGCGGCCAGTCAAGCGCCGGGGGTGAGTTGGGCAGCTACCGTTTCGCCCGTTATAGTACGGACATGTCAATCGCGGAAGCGCGTGATGGAGGGGCTTGCAAAGGGTGGGGACATACATACCTCCGTATGCGGCGCACGGTACGAGTTCGTGCCGGCCGAATTCTCTTTCCATCCCGCAGGCGTCCTACTTTTCAAGTAGGCACCCCGGACGAAGTATGGTAAGATGGACGTTGAATTTTTGAAAGCGCTTCCTAATAAAATCGTTTATCCCCTTCCTCTTCCTATGTTATGTTAAGTAAAGTAACATAAATAAAGAATAATCACGAAATATATAACACTCTCATAACACTAATGCCGCAGACCGGGGTGAAACCATGGAAAATTGGCTCGGCCGCTCGCTCAAACATAAGCTGTCGCTCCTTATCATAATGGCCACGCTCGTGCCGCTGCTGTCGCTGGGCTGGTTCTCGTACAAGATCGCGGAAGGGCTGACCGAGGAGAAGGCGAAGAGCGCCGGCATGAATACGCTCCGTCAGTTGGAGGCCTATTTGGACACGATGGTCAAGGATGCGGAGAACATGTCGCTCTTCCTGATCGGGCATAGCGGGGTCCAGCAATACTTAAAATCGCCGGATGGCAACTACGTGCTGCAGACCTCAATTATCAACTTCCTCACGAACCTTGCGTTCTCGAAGCCGTACGTCGCCAACATCATCATCGAACCGCTCGACGCCAAGCGTCCGATCTCCCAGCGGCCGGTCGTGCGCTCCGAGTTCACCGACATCACGACGATTATACCCGACTATTACAAGCAGCATCCCAAATGGTGGTCCAACGTTCACCGTCAGTGGACGACCGACGGCGTTCGCAAGGTCATTACGCTCGCCCGGCCGATCCGCAGCACCGACAAATATAAGCCGATCGGCAAGCAGCAGATTAATCTCGACCAGACGGTCATCGCGAAGCAGGTTCGTTCCGCGCTCATGGAGAACAGCGGCTTCGTGCTGCTGCTCGACGAGCAGAACCGGCTGATCGCGGGGCCGGACGAGTGGGAGACGAGCGTCCCGATCACCGAGTATTATCCCGGCCTTCCCGCACTGGACGGGGGCAGCGGTACCCTCGACTATGGCCGAGGCGCCGAGAAGAAGACCGTCTTGTACAAGAAGCTTGCCGGCGTCAACTGGAAGCTGGTCGGCATCATTCCGGCGAGGGAGTACCGCAAGCAGAATGAATATTTCCTGACGCTGACGGCGGTGGCGGTCATGATCGCCATGATGTTCGTCATTGTCTTCGTCGTGTTCCTCATCCAGCGGATTACGAAGCCGCTGTCGGTGCTGACCCGTTTTCTGAAAAGCGCAAGTCCCGACGAGCCGCTGCCCGTGCTCCCGGTCACGACGATCGACGAGGTTGGTCAGCTCGTCGTCAGCTATAACAAGCTGAGCTCGCGCATCATCAAGCTGACCGAAGAGGTGAAGCGCAACGAATCGCTCAAGAAAGAGGCGGACATGCACGCGCTGCAGGTGCAGATCAATCCGCATTTTCTGTATAACACGCTATCGTCGATTCACTGGCTGGCGCTCATGAACCAGGATGCCAAGATCGCCGACATGGTCGGGTCGCTCAGCGATTTCCTGCGGTTCAGCCTCAACAAAGGCCAGGAGTACTGCTCCGTCCAGCAGGAGCTGATGCACGTGCAGAATTACGTGCGCATCCAATCCATTCGTTACCCGGATAAATTCGACTTTCAGCTGCGGCTTGCCGAAGGGATTGGCGAGCAGACGATGCTGAAGCTGCTGCTGCAGCCGCTGGTCGAGAACGCGATGCTGCACGGGCTGCTGCCCAAGGAGGGGCCGGGTCTTATTCGAATCACGGTTGCCGAAGAAGCGCAGGCGCTCCGCTTCCGGGTGGAGGACGACGGCGCCGGCATGGACGAGGAGCGCATGAACGAGCTGCGCGCCCAGCTCGCCGGCATTCCGCTGGAGGCGCAGGAGCGTTCCCCGCAAGGGAGCTACGGCCTGCGCAACGTGCACAATCGGCTGCTGCTTCACTATGGCAAGGAAGCGGGGCTGTCCATCGCTAGTCGCAAAGGGGGCGGGACGAGGGTGCAATTCACGATTCCGCGTCTGCCCGGTCAAGCTGCGGAACTCGCAGCGGGGGGACCCGAGGCGCCAGGGTAGGAGCAGGGGGATCGCGGATGATCATGAAGTGAACTGGAGTCCGCTCGCTCAACCTGGCACATTGACTCGTTTCGGTTGGTAGACATCCATTCATGCACGAATTCGATTTTTGCAAAGGGGGGATCCGCGTGAAAGTACTAATCGTCGATGACGAGGTGATTATCCGCAGCGGGCTGAGCACGGTCATTCGCTGGGAGGAGAACGGCTTCGCGCCGCTGGCGCCGGCCGCCTCCGCGGAGGAGGCGCTGCTGCGCATCCCGGTGGAACGGCCGGACATTATTCTGACCGACATCCGGATGACCGGCAAGAGCGGCATCGAGATGGCGCGCGAAGTGAAAGCCGACTATCCCGAGACGGAGATTATCGTCATCTCGGGCTTCGACGAATTCGCGTACGCCCAGCAGGCGCTGCGGGAAGGCGTCAGCGATTATTTGCTGAAGACGAGCCGGCCGGACGAGATCCTGGCCGCTGCGCGCAAGGCGGCGGAGCGTCTCGCCAAGCGGCGGGATGCCGAGCGTACTAGCCGCGAGCAGGAGCAGGCTATCCGCCGCGGCTGGCTGGCCAAGCTGCTGACGGGCGGCGTGCAGATGGGGGCTGGCGAGGCTTCGAGCGAGCTATGGCGGCATTATCCGCAGCTGCGGCCTGAAGCGGCGGATCAGCGGCTGCAGGTCTGGCTGCTTCAGGTGATTGGCGGCGCGGAAGCGGATTTCGCGATCGAGCGGTTGGGCGAGCAATTCGAACGCGAGCTCCCCTGTGCCTGGATACCGTGGGAAGCGGGCTTGCTGCTGCTGGTCCGGCTTGCGCCGCGCAAGGATGCCCCGAATCGGGCCGAGGCTGTAATCGTCCGTGTCTGCGATCGTACCGACGCGCCCGTCTTCGCCGCATGCGGGCTACCCGTCGCCCAGCCGGCTGCGCTGAAGGAGGCGCTGGACACCGCCGCGGCAGCGTCGCGTTACCGGTGGCTGATGCCAAATGCGGCGATCGTGCGTTACGGCGACGTCGCGGGGCGCGCCGGCATGCGCGGCGTCTGCAAGGACGAGGAGGAAGCCGCGCTCTCGGCGGTGTTACGCGCCGGAGATGGCGATGCGCTGCGGGCCTATGCCGCGGAGCGGCTGCATGCGATCCGGCAGGACCCGCAGGCGACGCCCGCCACCGCTCTAGCCTACCTGCATTCGCTGCTCGTGACGGCCAGCCGCTGGCTGGAGCGGGCGGCGGCCTCTATCGGGCAAGAACGTCCGCTGCCGGCCGGCGCGGCCGTAGACCCGGGCGAGCTGGAAGCCCGACCCGAATCGACGCTGCTTGCGCAGCTGGAGCGCGTCATGGCGCAGTATCGCGATATGGTCGCGGGGACGAACCCGGTGCGCCAAGCGATCGCCTACATTCACGATCACCTCGACCAGAGCCTCTCGCTCCATCAGGTCGCCAAGCACGTGCATATGAATCCGAATTATTTCAGCGAGATGTTCAAGCGCGAGACCGGGCAGAACTATCTCGAATTCGTCACGCAGGCGAAGCTGCGCCGCGCGATGATTTTGCTGGCCGAGACGCCGGCCAAGGTGAGCGAGGTCGCGAGCCGGATCGGCTACGAGGACACCAAATATTTTAACCGGCTGTTCAAGAAATTCACGGGGCAGACGCCTTCCGAATACCGGAGCAACTGCTGAAAATCGTCCCTCTATCATCTGAATTCTATCCCCTACTGGCCGCGGCCATCCTCTCCTATACTGAAAGCATCCAAAGACACAAGGGGGATTGACGATGAAGATATCGCAAGCAAGCCGCGCGGGTCTTGCGCTCGCGCTCGCATCGATGATGCTGGCCGCCTGCAGCGGCAATAACGAAGGTGGCGGTGCCAACGGCAGCGCGCCAACGTCGGATGCGTCCGGGAACGGCGGCAAGCAGGAGAAGGTCAAGCTGACGCTTTGGCACAATTTTGCCGGAGACGACCTTCGCGCCAAGACGGTCCGCAGCTTCATTGACCAGTTCAAGCAGGATAACCCGGACGTCGAGCTGGACGCGCAGGCGATCCCGCCGGACGGCTACCGCCAGCGCCTTGCGACAGTCGCCGCGGCGAACGAAATGCCGGATCTCTCCTTCGTCTACGCGGGCAGCCACTCGGCCGAGCTGTACAAAGCGGGCCTGCTGCAGCCCATAACCGGGCTGATCGACGCCAATCCGGAGTGGAAGGGCAAGTTCCTGTCGGGCGCGTTCGACCCGTACACGTTCGAGCCGAACCAGATCTACACCGCACCGCTCGGCATGTCCGCGACGTCGATCCTATATTACAATACCTCCTTGTTCGAGAAATATAGCGTGAAGGTGCCGACGACGTGGGACGAGATGCTCGCCGCGATCAAGACGTTCAACGATAATGGCGTGACGCCGATCGCGCTTGGCAATAAAGCGCCGTGGGTGGCGCAGTCGACGATTATCGGCTCGCTGGCCGACCGGGTGACCGGCACGGAGTGGTTCAAGAATGCCGCCGTGCAGAAGGACGCCAAGTTCACCGATCCGCAGTTCGTCGAGGCGCTTGGCTACTTCAAGCAGCTCGTCGATAACAAGGCGTTCCAAGAGGGCGCCAACAGCATCGACAACACGCAGGCGGAACAATATTTCATCCAGGGCAACGCGGCGATGATGGTGAGCGGCGCGTGGACGCTGACGAATCTGGCGGCCGCGGCGAGCGAAGAGCAGATGAAGCCGATCGACGTCACGGTGCTGCCGGCGATCCCGGGCGGCAAAGGCGACGCGAATACGATTACCGGCGGCGCGGGCGGCGGTCTTGCGCTGAGCAGCCGGACGACGGGCGCGGCGAAGGAAGCGGCGCTCAAGCTGATCTACGCGCTGAGCGGACCGGAGGCGCAGAAGGCGATCGCCGAGAGCAATTCCATGGTCATGTACGACACCGAGATCGACCAATCGAAGGTCACGTCGCTGTACTACAAAGCATTCAACCTCGTGAAGAAGACGGGCATCACGCCGGTGTACGACGCCATCCTCTCCGCTGAGAGTGCAGAAGCGCTCAACAATGGTCTGCAGGAGCTGATGATGGGCGGCAAGCCGGAGGACGTCGCGCAGAAGGTACAGGACGCGCAGGCCCGAGCGGTCACCCCGTAAGGAGGCGGTAGCATGGGTATGGCACCCGCAGTACGAAGCCGGGGGTTCATCGCGCTCGCGCTGCTCCCGGCGCTGCTCCTCTTCCTGGTGTTCGTCATCGTCCCGATCTTCTGGTCGGCGTACTACGGGCTGTTCGACTGGAAAGGCCTGGGCAGCGCCAAATTCATCGGACTCGGCAACTATGAGGAGATTTTGCAGGATAACATTTTTTGGCGGGCGCTCAAGAACAATCTGATTCTCGTGGCGTCCTCCATCGTCGGCCAGATCCCGATCGCGCTGCTGCTTGCGCTGCTGCTCATGCGGAACACGCTGTTCTCGCGGTTCATCCGCTCGGCGGTGTTCATGCCGATGGTGCTCTCCACCGTCGTCGTCGGTCTCATCTGGGGGTATATCTACCATCCGCAGTTCGGCTTGGCGAACACCGTGTTGGAATGGCTTGGGCTCGAGTCGTGGACGCGAGCGTGGCTGTCCGATCCGAAGGTGAACATGCTCGCGGTGTCGATTCCGATCAACTGGAGCAACGTTGGCCCGTACCTGATCATTTTCATCGCCGCTTTGCAAAATATTTCGTCCGAAATCGACGATGCCGCCAAGATCGACGGCGCCGTCGGCTGGCGGAAGCTGGTCTCGGTCACGCTGCCGATGATCTGGGGAACGGTCGTCGTCTCGCTCGTGCTGTGCATCTCGGGCAGCCTTAAGGCGTTCGACCACGTCATCGTCATGACCGGCGGCGGACCGGCGCAATCGACGGAGCTGCTCGCCACTTATATGTACAACAACACGTTCGACGTATACCGCTACGGCTACGGTTCGGCGGTATCGACCATGATCATCGTCATCAGCGCCCTGCTCATCGGGCTCCAGTACGCGCTGACCGGCCGGAAGAAGGAGGGGTAGGCGTGGAGACGAATGCGACGACGGGGCCGGCGAAGCTTGCGGGCGTCAAGCTGGCGCTGCGGGCCGGCGGCGGTTTGGTCAAGGTGCTGCTGACCGTGTACGCTTTGCTAACGTTGTATCCGCTGTACTGGCTGTTCATCAGCGCGTTCAAGACGAATCAAGATTTCTTCAACCGGCCATACGGGCTGCCGCATACGTGGATGAAAGAGAACATCGTCCGCGCGTGGGAGCTAGGCAATATGGGGAGAGCGATGTTCAACTCGGCTTTCGTCACCGTCACGGCCGTGCTGCTGACGATCGTGCTGGGCGTGCTGGCGGCTTATGCGCTCTCGCGGTTCGATTTTCGCTTCAAAAAGGCGATCGTCGCCTTGTTCCTGGCCGGCCTGCTCATCCCGATCCACAGCACGCTCGTGCCGCTGTTCATCATGATGAAGAAGCTGCATTTGCTCGATACGTACGGGGCGCTCATTCTACCCTATACGGCATTCGAGCTGCCAATCGCGATTTTCCTGGCGATGGCGTACATGGCCTCGATTCCGCGGGAGATCGAAGAAGCGGCGATGATCGACGGCAGCGGCTGGTGGCGCATCTTCGGCAGCCTTATTCTGCCGCTGTGCATGCCGATCGTCGCGACGATTGCTATTCTCGCGTTCCTGCGGTTCTGGAATGACTTCTCGTTCGCGCTCGTCTTCATCAACACCCAGTCGCTCAAGACGCTGCCGCTTAGTCTCTCGCTGTTCTCCGACGGCTTCGGCACGGATTACGCTCTGACCATGGGCGCGATGGCGATTGCCGTCATCCCGACCATCGTCATCTATCTGCTCATGCAGGAGCAGATTATGAAGGGCATGGTGGCGGGCTCGGTGAAAGGGTAAGGGGCCGCTGGCGATGGTTGAGGAAAAGCAGCGAAGATAGCGCAGGTAGATGGCGGAAGGAAGAAGGTCACGCAAGCGCCGAAAGCGCTCGCGCTCGTCTTGTCCAACGAGGGACAAGGTAGCGCGAGCGTATTTTTGTAGCGGCGTGCGAGTCGCAAATGGAGGCGGCGGAGCGATAGCAACGTGAGCGTCGCTATTGGCAGGAAGCGTGGCTGTTGGTGGAGCGATAGCGACATGGGCGTCGCTATTGGCAGGAAGCGTGGCTGTTCGCGGAGCGATAGCGACGTGAGCGTCGCTATTGGCAGGAAGCGAGGCTGTTGGTGGAGCGATAGCGACATGGGCGTCGCTATTGGCAGGAAGCGTGGCTGTTGGTGGAGCGATAGCGACATGTGTGTCGCTATTGGCTGGAAGCGTGGCTGTTCGCGGAGTGGTAGCGACCCGGAAAATCTGACCGTAGCTGTTGCGCTCATCATCAACTGCCACACTTTCTAACCGCCACGCCGTCACACCGCCACGCCGCCGCACCGCCAGACCACCGCACCGCCAAACCGCCAAACCGCCAAACCGCCGCACCGCCAAACCGCGCGCCACCGCACCTCCATGCCGTCACGCCGTCAAGCCTCACACCGCCACACGCGCGCACCACGCCGTCAATCCACACGCCACGTGGCCACGCTGCAATACAAAAGGCCGTCCCTGCGCCATGATGCAAGGACGGCCTTTGCTTGCAGCCCGCTTACCCCCGCACATCCGTACTGGCGACATACGGCCAATGGCCGCCGATCCAGAAGGCGAGCAGCACGATGGCCGTTAACGCGAGTACGAAGACGATGTCCCATGCGGAGAATCCGACGCGATAATAATACGTGCGCTCCGCTTCGCTCACGAAGCGCTTCGACTCCATCGCGACGGCGACGCGCTGCGCCCGCCGGATGCTTTGCGCCAGCAGCGGGATGGCATAACGCTGAATCGTGAGATACAGCCCGCGTGGCGTCCAGCCAGCGCGGACGCCGCGTACGAGCAGGGCATGACGCAGCGTCTGCAGCTCCTCGGCCATGAGCGGGAGCATCCGCATGGCGGCCAGGAAGCTGTAGGCATACTTGGGCGGCAGCCGGTACTGCTGCATAAGCGAGTAGAACAAGTAGACCGGCCGCGTCGTCAGCCCGAACAATAGTCCGGCCCCCGCCATGTTGAGCGCGCGGAAGCCCAGATGAAGCCCGCGGTAAAAGCTTTCCTCGGTCACATGAATAAGGCCATAGCGGAACCACGTCGTCTCGCCGGTGCCGAACATGGCCATGCCGGCCGAGCTCGAGACGAAGACGAGCAGGAACGGCGAGGCATAGAGCAGCAGACGCCGCCAAGGATGTCCGGAACAGACCGCGATGAGCAGGAGCAAGCCGAAAGTCATGTTCATGAGCGAGTTCAAATTATGCACGAGCATGACGACGACGAACAAGGCGAGGAACGCCGCCAGCTTGACGCCGGGATTGACGCGGTGCAGCCACGTCTCCCGGAAGGGAAAGGTCAGGTTCATGGCCGCGTCACCGCCTTGTCCATGATTTGCGCAAGCTGCCCGGATGCGACCTGCCAGATTTGCGAAGCATAATGCCGGACGATCTCCTCGTCATGGGTAATCATAATGATGGCGTACCCTTCCCTGCGAAGCTGCGTCAGGCGCTCCAGCATGGCGAACGTGTTGCGTGCGTCCAAGCCGAAGGTCGGCTCGTCGAGCAGCAGCAGCTTTTGCCCCCGTTCGATCGAGACGGCGACGCTCAGCCGGCGCTTCTGCCCCATCGAGAGCTGATACGGATGGCGATGGCGGTATGGCAGCAGCTGGAACCGGTCCAGCACGTCGCCGATGTGCGCCAATCGGGCTTCGCGGGACAATTTGGCCCCCGGTATGGAGTAGCCGACCTCCTCCTCCACGCTGCCCGCAATGAACTGGAACTCGGGATTTTGAAAAACGAAGGCGACCTCGTCGGCCAGCTGCTTCGTCGACTTGCGGTTACGCCCGTTCACGAGCGCGGCGCCCTCCGTGCGGATCAGCTTCATGATGGATAACAGCAGCGAGCTTTTGCCAGCGCCGTTCTCGCCGACCACGCATACCCAGTCGCCTGCATGCACCTGCGCCCGTTCCGCCTCGATAGCGACCGCTCCTCCCCGATAGCCGCGCAGACCATCCAGCTGAAGCAAGGGGGTGCCGACCTTTCGCGAAATTAACCCATCGGCATCAGCAGCATGCTCCTCGGGAGCAGATGCCTTCATGCCTTCGAGGTAATCCTCCCACACGCCCGGATACCAAATGCCGTCCGCGATCAGCCGGTCCTTATGCCGCTCGAACACGTCCGCAGGCTTCCCGTCGGCCACGATCGCGGCGTCGGCCGACAGAATGACGACGCGGTCGATCCAGCCGACGATTTCCGCGATTTTGTGCTCGACGATGACGACGGTGCGGCCGGTGGTATTCGTCTTCAGCGCTTCCCACACCTGCTTGGTGCCAGCCGGGTCAAGCAGCGCCGTCGGCTCGTCGAGCAGCCAGACATCGGGACTGAGGGCGAGGGCGGATGCGATGGCCAGACGCTGCTTCATCCCTTGCGAGAGGCTTTGGATCAGCGTGTGCGGATCCTGGAGGTGAAGGCCGACGGCTTCCAGCAGGGCGGTCATGCGCGCAGGCATCTCCGCCGGCGGCACGCGCAGATTCTCCATGACGAACGCCAATTCTTCGTCGACGTAAGGCATGCAGAACTGCGCGTCCGGATCCTGGAATACGTAGCCTGCCCGCTCCGGCAGCCTCGCACTGTCGTGCTTCATCGGCAGCCCGATGGAGTGGGGGACGATACCGCTCAACACCTGCAGCAGGGTGGACTTGCCGCAGCCGCTCGGCCCGAGCAGCAGCACCCGTTCGCCGGGCGAAATAGAAAGAGACAGCCCCTTAAAAAGCAGGCCGTCTTCTCCCGGGTATTTCAAACGCAAATTGTCGATCTGTACGCGCGCGGCGCCGTCGTTCATGATGTTCTACCCCAATGCATCGTAGTCTTGCTTGGAGGCCGGACGAAGCAGGTGCGTCACGCCCGTGCGTTCCACCGCCCGAGCCAGCGCATAGGCGAACAGGCCCGCGATGACGACGCTGCCGAGCAGACGAAGCACGAGGAACGTCGTCAGGTTCCAGGCGGATAAATATTCAATGTAGCCGTAACGGTAATCGATGAGCAGCGATCCGGCAGCCGCGCCGAAGCCGGCCAGCGAAGCAACCCAAGCGCCCCCGCTGCGATAGCGGTTCAGCGCGAAGAACAGTTCCGCGCCCGCGCCCTGCGCCAAGCCGTACACGAGCGTGGCGACGCCCCATTCGGCGCCGAGCAGCGCGGATACGGTCGCAGCGGCGACCTCCGCCAGAATGGCGACGCCCGGCTTGCGGATGATCAAGAACGCCAACGTTCCGGCGATGAACCACATGCCGTAGGCCAGCTGCTCGGCGTTCGTGCCAAGCGGCTTCACGGCGTCGTACACCGGCCCCCATATTTTGTAGATGACCCCGAATACCGCGGCGATGACGATCGTCACCAGGATATCGGTCAGCGTTAACCCTTTGCTCTTTGTTGGACTCGCCGACATGTTCTCTCTTCCCCTCGAGACAAATATGGTGTGAACCCATAACGGGGGCTAATGCGACGTAAAAAAAGGCCCGCCAAGGTACAGGCAGGCCGTCATATGCACAAAGCTAACATTGCGCATCGGTTCTCTACGCTGGCATTACCCAGATCAGATTGACGGTCAGCGGCATGCGGCCGCTATCTCAGCCCGACTTCATCGAGCACCCGTGTATGCGATTCATTCCTCCATAAGGTACAGGAAAAAACCGGGTTTGACAATACCTTTTGTTGGGATATTGTAAAAGCGGCGCGTCCGGTCTTGCTGTTTGCCGCGGCGAGGTCTCGCTTAGCCGCCCCAATACCGCCGCAGCGTGAACAGATCCTTCAGCGCGTCCGTCGACAGCTCCGTAATCCAGCCCTCGGAGCTCGTGATGACGTTGTCGCTCAGCTGCTGCTTGCTCTCGATCATCTCGTCGATCCGCTCCTCCAGCGTGCCGAGCGCAATGAACTTGTGCACCTGCACGTCCTTCGTCTGCCCCATCCGGTAGGCGCGGTCGGTCGCTTGGTTCTCGACGGCCGGATTCCACCACCGGTCGAAATGAAACACGTGGTTCGCCGCCGTCAGATTGAGCCCGACGCCGCCTGCCTTGATCGACAGAATGAAGACGTTCGGCTGCTCGTCCGCTGGCAGCGTGCGAGATTGAAATTGCTCGACCATGCTGTCGCGCGCTGCTTTCGAAGTGCCGCCGTGGAGATAGAGAATCGGTTCGCCCAGCTCTTCGTGCAGCACGCGCTGGAGCATGTTGCCCATGCCGATATATTGGGTGAAAATCAGGCATCGCTCGCCCTCGGCCCGCAGCTCCTTAACCATCGCGATCAGCCGCTCGAGCTTGGAGGAGCGGCCGATCAGTGTCTCGCGGGCTTCCGAGTCGGCGCCGCCAAGCTGCTCCGGCAGCTCTTCCTTCGTCATCAGGACCGGGTGGTCGCACAGCTGCTTGAGCTGGGTAAGCGCCGCGAGAATCGCGCCTTTACGCTCCATGCCCTCGAGCTGGCGCACGCGCTCGAGCAGATCGGTGACGGCTTGGTCGTAGAGCGCGCTCTGCTCGGGTGTAAGATTGATATACGTCTTCATCTCGTTCTTGTCCGGCAGATCGAGCATAATATTCGGGTCCTTCTTCTTGCGCCGCAGCATGAACGGCTTGACCAGCTTCTGCAGATCGGCCGTACGCTGCTCGTCGCGATCCTTCTCGATCGCCTGCGCGTACTGCTCCTGGAACGCCTTCGGGCTGCCGAGGAAGCCAGGGTTCATGAAGTCATAGATCGACCACAGCTCGGACAGCCGGTTCTCGATCGGCGTGCCGGTCATCGCGACGCGGTGCTTGGCGCGGAAGCTGCGGACAGCCGCCGATTGGCGGGTGCCGGCGTTCTTGATGTTCTGCGCTTCGTCGAGCACGATCGTCGTCCACGTGTACGACTGGAGCAGCTCCTGGTCGAGCGCGGCCGTCGCGAAGGAAGTCAGCAGCACGTCCGTGTCCTGCAGGCTCGCCTCGAACGCTTTGCCGCTCGAACGCTTGCTGCCGTAATGCAGCTTGGCGCGCAGCGAGGGGGCGAAGCGGCTGATCTCCTTCTGCCAGTTGCCGAGAACGGATGTCGGGCAGATGACGAGCGAAGGCATGTGGTGCGCCTCGTCCGGCCCGGCGCTCTCCTTGATGTGCAGCAGATAGGTGATTAGCTGCACGGTCTTGCCCAGACCCATATCGTCGGCGAGACAAGCGCCGAGCCCGAAGCCGCGCAGGAACGCGAGCCACGCGAAACCTTCTTGCTGGTAGGAGCGCAGGTTCGCCTGCAAGCCGGACGGAATCGGCAGCGGCGGCCAGTCGGACTGGCTCGTAAGCTGGGTCATGAGCCGAGTGAGATGGCTGTTGAGCTCGACCTCCAGCTGCAGTTTGTCCTCCGCGTCGTCCGTCTCTTCGCCCTCCGCGCCTTTGGCGGCCCGGCGCCAGCCGCCGGTCAGCTGCATCTGCAGCACCTCTTGGAAGGTGAGCCCCTTGGAGCGGTTCACCCGCGCCATCGCGCTGCGGATATGTTCAAGCAGCTGCGGATCGAGCGTGATCCACTGGCCGCGGAACTTTACGATGCGCTCGCCACGGGCGACCAGCTCGTGGAACTCGGCCTCGGACAAGTCGGTGTCGCCGATCGCGATCCGCCAGTTGAAGTCGACGAGCGAGTTTAAGCCGAACAGCGAACCGCTCTTGCCGCCCGCGCCTCCGGCGCCGGCTTCCTCGGTCACCTTGGCGCGCAGCTTCGGCTTGCGCTTGCGGGCGGCTTCCCACCAGGCCGGCAGGAGCACCTGCCAGCCGGCCTCGAGCAGGCGGCGGCTGTCCTCGGTCAGGAATCGCCATGCCGATTGGTCCGTCAACGGCTGCCCGAGGACATCCGACGGACCGCCCGCCAGCAGCTGGGGCGAGAGGGCGGCGAGCAGGTGCGACAGCCAGCCTTCGGCACGCTCCTGCACGCGCGCGTCCCAATCCGCAGGCCAATCGCCGGCCGCGTGACCGCGCTGGCTAAGGCGGACCGGGTAGATCGCCGCCGGGTCCTGCTTATCTTGGACAATCAGCCTAAGTCGCCAATTCATCTCTTCTTCGTCTGGCTCCAGCAGCTGCAGCAGCGGCCGGAACGGCGCGTTATCGGCCTTCCAGCCGATGGCGACGAGCCAATCCTCCGCCTCGAGGCCGGCAAGCGAACCGCGATCGCCCGTGAAGAGCAGCGGGTATTCGCGCCTTAGGTCGGCTGCCGCTTCCTCGGTGCTGTAGTAACGGCTGAAGACGGCGGCGGAGAAGGCGGATTGCAGCGCCTTCGTCCATGACGGGTCATCGCCCTCCGCCAGCAGACGCGCTGCTTCTTCATCTAGCGCAGCATCCTCCCACGTCCACTGCAGCTTGCCTGTCCGGAAGACGCCCAAATCGGGCACGTAGGTGCGTTCCTCCATGATGCGGCCGAGCGCGGGAGCAAGCTTCATCAGCCGATCGGCCTCGGCCTCCCACGTCCAGTCGACGTGCGCGAGCAGCGACCCTGCGGCGAAATACGGAATGACCTCCTCGGCAGGCAGCACGACCAGCTCGACGCCCTGCGCCTGCCGGACTTCCAGCTCCGTTCCGTAGAAGGAAGGTTCGTGCCAGGCGAACAGGCGGTGCTTCAGCAGCAAGCCCGGCGCCGCGCTGTAGCTGGACAATGTGCCGTACAGCAGCGCGTCGCCGTAAGCGGTGAGGCTGGCGTTCACCGTAACGCTATCCTTATGTCGACTCATGGGATCAGCTTTCCTTTCCGCAGTTCTTCTTGCAGCGCGCGCAGGCGGCCGTTGCGCTCGGCGAACGCTTCGATGTACCCTTCCCACCGCTCGTCCTGCTTGAGCTTCTTGTATAACTTGGCGAGCCGCTTTAGCAGCTTCACCGCCGCCTTGTAGCCGTGCCGGTTCTTCGCCAGCACGTGACGTTCGACCGCCTGATGATAGAAGGGCAGCAGCAGCTGCGGCTCGTGCTTCTCGATCGGGGCCAGCTCGCTGACCCGCAGATCGAGCGGCTCCACGCCCGCGCTCAGCTGCGTGTCCATCCATTGCCGATAGCGGCCGCGTTCCATCAGCTTGTTCTCGTATAGGGAGCTGGCGAACGGCAGCATCTCTTCGAACGTCTCCCACATGCGGAATTCAGCCTCCGGCGCGAGCTGCAGCATGTCGTCCCAATAACGGCTGTACTGTTCGAGGCTATCCTGGCGGTTGCCGATGAGCAGCGGGCCGGTGGCGCACAGCCAGTCCAACCGGCGCTCCGGCTGGCCCTGCGCGCTCAGCTCGTCCAAGAAGGCGAACAGGCTGTCCGGCTTCACCCGCGTCTTGGCAGCGGCCATCCGCAGCAGATCGATTGCTCCGGCATCGTCGCCCAGCCAGAAGCGCATCCGGCCGCGTGCCAGCAAGCCGTGGATACGGGTGACGGCGGAGCCGAGCCGTTCCTCGGCGGTGTCCAGTGCGGTCAGCTCATCCGTGAGCGCATCCGGATCGGCGATATGCGGCAGCATCCAGTACCGCCAATAAGCCATATACAGCTCGGTAATATACGGATAGGCATGCGGCTCGGTCAACATGCCATCACGCAAATAAACAAGCGAGTTCCGCAGATAGTCCCGTTCGGAGGCGGAAGGCGAGGGGATGCCTTCAGCGAGCCGCTTCAGCGCGGCTTCTTGCAGCTCGGCCGCCGCGGCGTGCGTATGGAAGCCGAGGAACAGCCCGCCGCCGGACCATGTGCCGCCGGTCGGCTGGGCAGGCTTCGTGACTTGCTCCAGCACGAATAGCTCCGCATGGAGACCGGCCAGCTGCTCCATGACGGGCGAGAGCGGCGGCAGCGTCTCGTAGATCGCGGCCAGCGCGCCGCTCGCGTACTGCGCATTGCGTACCTGCTCTGCGAGCGGGGCGATGCAGGCGGCGAACAGCTCGCGCCAATTCGCGATCGGCTGTTCCGCCAAGCCGGCCGCGCGCCCGCGAAGCTGCGAAGCGCGGGAAGCTTTGCCCGCTGCTGCCGCTTCGGCCTTCACCCGGGCAGCCTCCATCGCGGCAGCAGACTTGGCGTTCACCAGCTGATGGACGAGCCGGCCCTGCATATTGGCGTACGCGAGCAGCACGGCCACGACGTGCTTGCAGCCGCCGCCGGCCGGACAAGCGCACTCGCTCTCCGTGACGGCGTCCAGCTTGACGCGCACGCGACACCGCGTAAGCTCGTTGCCCTCCACGAGCGCTTCTACCTGGCCAGCGCGCGGCAGCGTCAGCTCCCGAACGCGCTCTTGTTTATAATCCTGAAACCCGCGCTTGATCGTCAGGTCGTCGAAATGATCGGCCACCTGCCGGATCAGCGCCTGCCATTGCGCATCGTCTATCGTATAAGTCGGATTCATAATTAAGGGAATCTCCTGTTTTAGAATGGCGAAATTACGAACACTGGTTCTATTATAGCAGTTCAAGGCCCCTGGGGAACAAGTCAAACGTTAGCTTTGTCCGCAAGGACAAGAGCGTGCCCCGAACGAAAGCAAACGCCAATTACCCAACTATCGTACATGCACGAAAACGGGTATCCAGAGGGAGGAGCCCTTGGAGCCCCCTCGGCGGAGGCCCTTTCCCGATTAATTCCCCGCCCATAGGGTAATGAAGAGTACGTTCAAGTGACGAATACGCTCTTCACGGAGGTGCATGGTCATGCGGGAGATTGACGGGAGATCGGACAAGCCGCAAGAGGAGGTAATCGCCGAGAAGCAGGGCAACAGCTACATCTTGACCGGCGTAGGCGGGACGATCGGCGAAATTCATTTTCGGATGATCGACGTGGACACATGGGTCATCGATCGCACGTACGTGCAGGCGGAATATCGCGGACAAGGGCTCGCGAAGCAGCTGCTCGACCTGGTCGTGGATGAAGCGCGGGAGCGGGGCAGAAGGATCATCCCCTCCTGCTCGTACGTGTTGGAACAGTTCAAACAAGATGAAACTTACGCCGACGTCTGGGATAACAAAAACGCGGCGGACTACGCCGATCCGTACAGCACGGACAGCGTGGGCGCCACGAGGTCATAACGCGGCCATGGAGCGGCGCTCACCGGTATAAACCGACGCGTCGGCCTCTTCCGGGCAGCCGCCCGCGTATGATGCTCGCTGCAGTCATTCGATTCGAGAGAAGCACGAAGAGCCCTAAGTCTCGCCATTCCAGCGATGCTAAGGGCTCTTCGTGCTGCGACTGGAAGGGCGCGGCATTTCACCGGCCCGTCCATGTTGCGCTACATGTGATCGCGTTATCCCTTTGAAGCGTGCGTGGGTGTTATTAACAGCGAAAAACATAGTGCTCAAGTGCTATAATAATAGGACGACATGCCCAACACCTAGGAGGTGCAGCGTTGCGGTACGATCCAGTCGAGCTCCCGGACAAGTGGGTCCGGATCATCTTATATTCCTTCCGGCTCTGCGCGGTGTTCTATGCGGCGGCTTCGAGCTTGGCGCTCCTCTTCACCAGCGAGGACAAGACTGACTTTCTCCTTCATATTATCGTGGTGCCGCTTGGGGGGCTCCTGTTGATCGTGACGGCCACGGAGCTGCTGTGCCGGTACAAGCGGGAGTGGATATCGTATACCCTGATCGGCGCCGCCAACGGGTTGGCCGGCATTATGATCGTCGCCAACTACGAGGTGGAGTTGATTGTGTCGGTGCTCTTGCTGCCGCTGCTGGTATCGGTCTTTTTCCTGCGGCAAAAGGTGCTGCTAACGGCTTCTGCAACCGGCGTGCTGGTGTACGTGGCGCTGCTGGCCGCTTACCCGCCGCTGCTTGCCGAGCAGTCGCCCGCCGAGGTGATCGCGCTGCTCTTCATCTACGGAGCTGGTACTGCGATTCTCGCTGGCCTACTGAACCGGGGTGCGGAGCTCGCCCGGCAGTGGCAATCCGCATCGACGCTGAACAAGACGCTCGCGCAGGAGAAGCAGCAGATCGAGCACCTGCTTCGCGTGGATGGGCTGAGCGGCTTGCTCAATCACCGCTCCTTCTACGAGGAGGCGGAGAAGCGGCTGGAGACCGCCCGGGGCCTACGCGGCGAGTTCCAGCTGGCTGTGCTCGACATCGATAATTTCAAAAGCATTAACGACCGGTTCGGGCATAAAGTCGGCGACATCGTCATCAAAGCGGTGGCTGATACGCTGCGCGGGCTGCAGGAACCGGGAGATATGGCGTTCCGTTATGGCGGGGAGGAATTCACGCTGCTGTACGAACGGCCGACGCCGGAGACGGACGCGGCATTCATTGAATCGGTCCGGCAGGCGGTGGAGAAGCTGACGATCGCCGAAGCTGACGGGCTGCAGGTGACGGTGAGCATCGGCGTGCAAGCGTATGTCCCCGGCTGGAACAAGCACCGGCTGTTCGAGGGCGGCGACCGCGCGCTCTACGAGGCCAAGCGTACGGGCAAGAACCGGATCGTGCGGTTCTCGTGACGGTCCGCAGGTGATCGCGCGACGCTAATTATGAAGCATGCGCAAAGAAGACGATCCGCGCGGGATCGTCTTCTTTGCGTATGTCCGGCCCCTAGTCCGCCTGGGAGCGTCGTCAGGCGTCGCCCGCTCGGGGTGACCGTACCGTCCAAAATGGAGCGGAACGGGGCTGGTCTTTGGCGTCCGTACGCCGATCCGCACTGCACGCGCCTTCCGACGCATGGCGCCATCGCGGCACGCGGTGCTCGGTCGCCCGTCGGCGGCCAAACCTCATGCTCTGACCGGTCGTTAGCCTTGCGGCGTCTCGGTCGTCACCTGCCATAGCACGCCGAATTTGTCCTCCAGCACGCCGAACAGTGAGCCCCAGAACTGCTGCTTCAGCGGGTCGACGACGCGGCCGCCGGCGGACAGCTTGTCGAAGGCGTCGTGCGCTTCGGCATCGCTTGCGAACTCCAGGCTCAGATGCATGCCGTCGCCGCGCGACAGCGATTTGAAGGGGGAATCGGACATGAAGAACGTGACGCCTCCAGCGACGAACGCCATGTGCAGCACCTTGTCCTTCGTCGCCTCGTCCGCGTCCGGCAGCTGCGCGAACGTCATCAGGGAGAGAATCTCGCCGCCCAATGCCTCGGTGTAGAAGCCAGCCTGCGCCCGCGCGTCCTCGGAGAAAATATACGGTGTCAGTTTTGCCATTGCCAATCATCCTCTCGCGTGTTTGCTTAACTCTGACGTTATCGTAACATGCGGCATGGAGGCGCGTTTCTTCTGGATTGCGGTGTTGCCAAAGGATTGACGGCGCGCGAGCTTCATTGGTCGGTCGCGCGGCGGCTCAGATAGGCCTCAATCTCCTCGTGCGTCCATTTTGGCCCAGTGAACAGCTCGCCGGAGCGCGCGGCGTCCAGCAGATCGGCCAGCCAGCGCTGCTCCGCTTCGATGAATTGGACCATGCCCCGGATCATGAGCGCGGGGCCGCCAGGCAAGTACGGTTCTTTCAATTCAAGGACAGACCTGAGGCGATCGATGCGCCGCGAGCTGGCATCCACTTGCTTGTGTATCAATGCTTCGACCCGGATCGGATCGGCATAACGGACGAACGGCAGCGCGAAGAAGAACGGGTGCGGCACGCCGGATTCCTGCTCGAACTGCGCGTAGAGCAGCTCGAAGAAGGCGTCTTGGCCGCTCTCCGTGATGCGGTAGATAATCTTGTCCGGCCGTCCCTCGCCCGGAGCGGGAACGATCTCGGCCGGTTCGATCAAGCCGCCGCCGCGCAGGGCGTCAACGGCGTAATACAGCGAGCCGTCCCGCAGCTTGAAGTGTTCGTCCCAGCTGCGGGACTTGATGATTTTGCGGATCTCGTACGGATGCAGGTCCCCCTCCATCAGCAAGCCGAGGATAAGCAGCTTCATGGACATCTCGTCTAACGTCCTTCGCCCGCGGGCGTCGCATCCGTGCGTCCGTCGGCGCGCTTCTGCTTCGCGGCTTCAAGACCCGCGCGTCCCATGAGGACGGCGAAGATGACGGCGACCAGCGGCAGCAGAATCGACCATTGGAATAAATACAGAATCGAGTCCGCCAGCTTGCCGAGCAGCGTCTCCACGACGTCGCCGGACAGACCGATGCGCGCCTGCATCGCCGGATCGAGCAGCGCCTGCCCGCCCTTGATGCCTTCGGCTGCCTGCGGATCAAGGCCGCCGATCTCGGCGAGGCCGCCCTGGAAGACGTGCTTCTGCATCGCGCCGAAAACGGTGACGCCAAGCGCCGAGCCGATCGTCCGGAAGAACGTGATGAGCGAGGAAGCGGAGCCCTTGTATTGCGGCGGCACGGAGCTGATCGTGGAGATCGACAGCAGCGAGAACGAGACGCCGATGCCCAGACCGACAACGATCATATACAGCGTAATCAGTCCGCGGCTCGTCTGCGTATCCATGACGTAACCGAGCAGCACAAGGCCCGTGAACAGCACGGCCGCCGAGATGAGCATGATCGAGCGGTAGCGGAACTTGCCGGCGATGCGGCCGCCGACCTGGCTGCTGAGCACGACGCCGAGCAGCATTGGAGTCAGCACGGTGCTCGTCTCGGTGGCGGACTTGTGGAAGACGCCCTGGATGAATACCGGGATGTACGTGGCGACGCAAATCATGGCGGCGCCGTACGCGAGCGAGATGATCATGCTGCTCGTGAAGACGCGGTCCTTGAACAGCTTGAAGGCGATGATCGGATCTTTGGCCGTCTGCTCGACGCGGAGGAACAGCGCCGTCAGGACGATCGAAGCGACGAACAGGCCGACCGTGTTCCATGAGCTCCACGCCCAGCCTTCGCTGCCGCCAAGCTCCAGACCGAACATGAGGCAGAGCACGGCGGCGGCCAAGACGATCGCGCCGGTCCAGTCGATGATCTGCTTCCGGTGGTTGCCGGACTCATGGTATGCGCGAAGGATGAAGATGAACGAGAGCAGCGCGATCGGCACGTTGATGTAGAATACCCAGCGCCAGCTGAATTGGTCGGTGATCGCGCCGCCCATGATCGGGCCGAATACGTTCGAGATGCCGAATACGGCGCCAAACAGACCCATCATTTTGCCGCGCCGCTCCGGCGGGAACATATCGAAGATAATCGCGAAGACGATCGGAGTCACGGCGCCGCCGCCGATGCCTTGAATGCCGCGATAGATGATCAGCTGCTCCATGTTCTGCGCCGTTCCGCACAGGATGGAGCCGAGCGTGAAGACGATCAGGCCGCCGAGGAAGAACCGCTTGCGGCCGTACATGTCCGAGAGCTTGCCTAAGATAGGCGAACAGACGACCATCGCGATCATGTAGGCGGAGTACACCCAGACGAATTTATCGAATCCGCCGAGTTTGGAAATAATTTGGGTCATGGCCGTCGAAATAATCGTCTGATCGAGGGCGGCCATGAAAAGGCCGAGCATCAAGCCGGCGACGGCGAGTCTCGTGCCTTGCTTTTGGGTCGTGGTCAAGAAGCAGCAACCTTTCTGGTCGGAGTAGAACTACTCAAATTTGAATCCTTTACAAGTATACTCAAATTTGAGTAATTTACAACCTGAAAAAGGAAGGCGCTAGCCCTCCCCTCTTGCATACTCCTCCGGCGTCACGCCGAGAATGGATTTGAAATCGCGGATGAAATGCGATTGATCGTAATAGCCGAGCGCAAGCGCCAGATGCGCCCAATCTTGCCGGGGCTCGTGATCCAAAATCTCGGCCGCGTTCTGCAGCCTGTGCAGCTGGATCACCCACTTTGGCCCGACGCCGACGTACTGGTCGAACAGCCGCTGCAATTTGCGGACGTTCACGCCCGCCCGCTCGCACACCTGCTCCACGCGCGTCAGCTCGCGGTCGGCCGCGATGCCGTCGATGATTCGATTGATGAATATCACCGTCTCGTCGCGCGCAGGCAGTCCGGGACGAAGCAGCCGCTCGATGCGGCCCACCATCTCCGCATCGTCCGCCAGCGGGAGGATATCGGCTTCGAGCCGCTCCGCTTCCAGGCCGAGCAGCGTCCGGACGTCCAGCGGATGCTCGCGCATCCGAGAGATGGGCAACTGGTGGAATGGATAGAATCCGCCGGGCTTGAATTTGATGCCGAATACGCAGCCCTGACCCTGAATGAGATGCGAGGACTTGGCGGTGGATGGCGCGAATATGCCGGATTGGCCGCGCTCGATCGCCAAGTTCACGCACGGGTTCGGGATGACGCCCTGCTCATGGGGCGGCGAATCCCCGAGATTCCAGCGGATAATCCAGTAATGCTTCACGAAGAAGCCGATATCCTCTGCGGGCGCATGGCGGGTCAGCGAGAATTTCTGCTGGCTTCGCTTGTGGTGAACGACGCCTAGCGTCGGGCGTTCGGGCCAAGCCTGTGACATGCAGGGGCCTCCTTCGTGTCGCGTTTTTACAATACTTGTCATCCGCATGAAGTTATGCTCATCGTAGCAAGACCGCATGGGCGGGGCAAGCCCTATTTCGCGAAGATCGGGAGGATGCAAAGATGACCGTATTAAAATATGAGTTCTATATTGGCGCGCCGAAGGAGAAGGTATGGGAGGCGCTCGTCTCGCCCGAGGGCACGAAGAGTATCTTCTTCGGCTGCGTGCTGGAGTCGGCGTTCGAGGAAGGCGCTTCTTTCGCCTATGTCGGACCCGGCAACGACGGAGATCGGACGGTTCATGTGTATGGTAAGCTGCTCGCGTTCCGGCCGAACGAGGAATTGAGCTACCTCGAGCACCCCGGCCCATCCTACTACCCGAACCACGAGGAGCTGCAGTCCCGCGTGACGTTCGCGCTGGAGACGGTGGGCAGCTGTACGAAGCTGACGCTTGTCAACGATCAATGGTCGCCACAGGAACATCCCTCGCTTGCCAACGCGCAATCGCACTGGTGGATGATCCTGAGCAATCTGAAAACATGGGCCGAGACGGGCGAAACGCTCGATTTCGGCTGGTAAGGAAGACGTGCCTGGCGGCTCGTCTTTGGCAGCAGGCTTGGGCCTTGAGTCCGGGCCTGTTTATTTTTGGAATGGATTGCGTTTATTAGGAAGGCAGGAGATTCAGGCACTGGGGGCGAACTTCACTTAGGTAGGGAGGCGCAGGCTTCCCGACCGATTGGAGGTTTACGATTCGCCATGACGCCTGAGATCGTCATTCAACGCATGTTTAATTGGCAGCGGCAGCACGGCCGCGACCCGAGCCGGGTGCCGGAATTCAAGGAACGCCTGCAAGGGGAAGAATTGACGGCGAAGATCGCGGAGCATCAAGAGGTGATCGACGTGGTCACCGAATTCATTCATAAATTTCTGGCCTCCGTCGCGGGTCACCAGATGATGGTTGCCATGCAGGACGAGGACGGTTATACGCTTTGCATCATGGGCGATCCGACGATCTTGAGCATGCTGCGCACGCTTGGCATCGAAGAAGGGATGCGCTTCACGGAAGATAACGGACCGAGCACGGTGCTCGTATGCGCCGAGACCCGGCGGCCCGTGGAGATGAAGGGCAAGGAGCATTTTCATGAGGTGCTGCATGCGATGGCCTGCTACTCCGTGCCCGTGTTCGAGGAAGAAGGCGGGCGACTGCTGGCGGTGTTGACGGTCATGACCAGCTTGGAGGAGGCGCACCGGCACATGCTGGCTATGCTCTGCACGGTCGCGGATTCCATCGAGCGGGAGCTTCGGCTGCGGCGGCAGAACACGCAGCTGCGGATTTTGAACCAGGTGCTGCTCGATACGAAGTATTACGGCTTGCTGATTACGGATCCGGAAGGGCGGATCGTCGACCGTAACATACATATGACGGCATTGCTCGATGAGGCAGGCGTGCAGGCGCCGATGGGCGAGAGCGTGCTCGAGGTGCCGGAGCTGGGCGGCTATTTCACGGACGTCATCCGTACCGGTGAGGCGTGTATCGGCAAAGAGACGGCGCTGCAGACGCCGAAGGAGACGCGTGCGTACATGCTCGATGTCGTGCCGATCTACGAGGGCGGCAGCCGTCTCGACCGGGTCGTGGGCAGCTTGCGGGATATTACCGAGCTGAAGAAGACGGAGGAGCTGCTGCGCAATACGGAGAAGCTCGTGTTCGCGGGTCAGCTGGCCGTCGGCATCGCCCACGAGGTTCGTAATCCGCTCACAACGGTGAAGGGGATTCTGCAGTACACGAACCGGGACGCGAAACAGCCGCATTACGACCTCATCATGTCGGAGCTCGAGCGGATGAACTTGATCGTCAGCGAATTCATGATCCTCGGCAAGCCGCAGGCGGTCAAGTTCAAGGAGGAAGAGTGTTTTGTCATCCTCAACGAGATTTTGCGTATTTTTGAGATTCAGGCCAGCATGAACGGCATCGCCGTCGAGTTGGAAGCGGTACGATCCGCTTCGCTGATGTGCGACCGCAATCAGATCAAGCAGGTGTTCTTGAACATCCTTCGCAACGCGATGGAGGCGCTGCCGTTCGGCGGGCGGATCTCGATCGGACTGGACGTGGCGGAAGGATACCAGCGCGTCCGCTTCGCGGATAACGGTCACGGGATGAGCGAGGACGTGCTGCGCGACCTCGGCCAACCGTTTCATACGACGAAGCCCGAAGGCAACGGGCTTGGGCTCATGATTGTGCGCAAGATCATCGCCACCCATGAAGGGCGGCTGGACATTCGAAGTCAAGTTGGCGAAGGCACGGTGGTCGAGGTCTACTTGCCCATCATCCCGGACCGTATCGAATGACCAAGGATGGCAAGAAGTCTAGCGAAGGAATACAAGCATGCCAACAGGCAGCGGTCCGATAAACCGCTGCCTGTTTTTTTTGTTGGTACAAGGTTGCAAAATATGGGTTGACAAAAGATGGGATATGATTGATATTATATATATCGAACAGATATATCGAATAGATATATGTTGAGGGGGGCTCGGTTTGCTGGAATACGCGATTCTCGGACTTCTAATGGAAGGAAACATGAGCGGCTACGACATCAAGAAGACGATGGACAGCTCGATCGGACTTTTTTACCGCGCCAGCTATGGCAGTCTTTATCCGGCGCTCAAGCGCTTGACGGAACGGGAGCTGCTAGCGGTCGAGGAGTTGGCAGACAGCAAGAACAAGAAGTTGTATTCCCTGCTGCCGGAAGGGAAGGCGGCCTTTATAGCATGGCTTGCCAAGCCGCTTCAGCTGTCCCGCAGCGAATTGCTGATCAAGATTTTTTTCTACGACTATCTGAACGAGGAGACTCGCCTGGCGCGGCTCGCGGAATATGAGCAGAAGCTGGAGCAGGAGCGTGGGCGCCTTGCCGCCGTGGAAGGCATCATTTCCAAGGAACTCGCGGCGCTTCCGAATCCGGGAGACTACTATTACCGGGTATCCGTGCTTTCGTACGGAGTCGATTATTTCGAGATGGAACAACAATGGATCCGTTCTATTAAAGAGAGGATGAATCGTCATGACAACCCAACCAACGGCTAAACGTTCGTTATCTGCCTCGCGTCCCGTTTTATCGGTCATCATCATCGAATTGCTGCTTCTGATCGCGATGACCGCTGCCGGCGCATATGCCACGATCAAGGAGCTCTCGTACACATCGCCGGTGCTGATCGCATTTATCCCGATCGCGCTTGCGCTTATCATATATATGAGCTTGCGTCGCAAATGGGGGCAGTACGGATTCCGCTCTCTTCGCGGTTTGGCCTCGGGCGGATGGCGATACTATGCGCCGCTTGCGCTCGTATGCGCCGTGCTCTGCTTCAAGGGCTTCGAGGCGCTGACCGTAACGAAGGTTGCGTTCTTCCTGTTCTTCACGCTGCTTGTCGCTTTCGTCGAGGAGACGATCTACCGGGGACTCATTCTGAATATTCTCTTGCCTAAGGGTGCGATGACCGCAGTCGTCGTCTCTAGCGTATTGTTCTCGGTTACCCATATGTTGAATATGCTCTCCGGCCAAAGCCTCGGGCAAACCATTCTTCAGCTGGCCTACTCGCTGCTCGTCGGTCTGGCGCTGGCGCTGCTGATGGTGAAGGATCGTCTCATTTGGCCGCTGATCCTGTTCCATTTTGTTCACAACCTGGTTCAGTTCCTTGGCAAGGAAGGGGAATTCGTCGTGCTCGATAGCCTCGTGCTGGCGATTCTCGCCGTGCACTGCGCTTGGATTATGGCAGGTATGGCGAAAGGGCGGAGGCGGATTGCAGCGGGGGCAAAGTCGGCTCATCTCACCTAAGCCGACGCGATTGCGTGCGAATACAAAGAAGACTCCGTTCTCGCCATAGGGCGAAGACGGAGTCTTGGGCCGCTTGAGGATAAGCGGGTCTGAAACGGTTATCCACATGTTCATAACGATCGGAAGCTAAGTTCGCCAACCGCTCGCCCGACTTAGCGAACTTAGCTAGGCGTCATGCCCGTCGTGATCGCGATCCGGTTCCAGGCATTGATTGCAATGATCGCCATGATGACTTCGCTAAGCTGCTCCGGCTCGAAGTGGCGCGCGGCCTCCGCGTACACGTCTTCTGGCACGTGGTGATCGGCGATGCGGGTCACCGCTTCCGTCAATGCGAGCGCCGCTTGTTCGCGGGGCGTGAAGAATGGCGTCTCGCGCCAGGCGGACAGGGTGTACAGCCGCTGCTCGGTCTCGCCGTGCGCGCGCGCATCTTTGGTATGCATATCTAGGCAGAAGGCGCAGCCGTTAATCTGGGAAGCGCGTGTTTTGATCAGCTCGATTAGCGTTTTGTCCAGGCTGGACGTGGCCTCGATCCGGTCGTGGAAGTTCCTCATGAGGCCGTAGCTGGCCGGGTGGAGCGCATGTCTTGTCGTCATCGTAATTCCTCCTTGTGATTCATCTTGGCAGTCCGCATGGCTGCGGCTCTAACCACAAGACGGATGAGGAAGCCGCGTTTGTGACACGTCGCGCGATTTTTTTTGCTGAAAGAGTCTGTTTGGCAGCGGAATCGGCGCCGATATACAATAAGACGATCCTAAACGAAGAGGGAATGATGATGACCGCTACGACGCCAAGAATCGACTGCATGAAGTGCCGCCACTATTACGTCACCTGGGACCCGTCCTTTCCCCGGGGCTGCCGCGCCTTCGGATTCAAGACGCGCGCGCTGCCGAGCCAGACCGTGCTGTCCTCCTCGGGCAAAGCCTGCATGAATTTCGAGCCCAAACTACCGCCCGCTTCGACCAAATCCTGAACGCGGGCGGCACCGCCATAAAGGATATCCCCTGCTTATCCACAGTTATCCACAGAGTTATACACATTCTCCACAGGAGGAATTGCCCGTCCCTGCGCAACTCGCGCTATTGCCTACTAACATATCCACAACTTTATCTATCCACAGGCGCACAGATTTACACGATATCCACCGTAACCGAAAGTCCCGGATATAGGGCGGTAGCCGCATCCGCATAGGCATGAAGGACCCCTGCATCTACGCCAGATCGGAATAGATCCGGATCGGGCTGGAACGTGACGCTCGTGCCGGTCTCTTGCGTGACTCCCACGGTCCGCACGCCGGTCTGCGGAATCCCTTGGCGGTAATCTTGGCGGAATATCTTGCCTTCGCGCCGGATCTCGACCGAGAGGCTGCGGGAGAGGGCGTTGACGACGGCGATATTGATGCCTTTGCCTCCGCCTGGCGCATAGGCCGTGGCGCCGTCCGCGTGCCCGATGTCAGTGAGCACCGCCTGGACGGCGGCGCGATCCGTATCTGGCAGCGGCCGCACCGGGATGCCGCGCCCGTCGTCCGTGACGGTGAAGCTGCCGTCCTTCTGCACGAAGATGCCGATCCGCGTGCAGTAGCCCGCTTGATGCTCCAGAATAGCGTTGTCCGCGACGGCGCGAAGCAGATGGTGCGGATCATATTTGTCGTCCGCGCTGCCTAGATAATCGCCGATGCTGTTTCGAGTCTCGAATACGGTCAAATAATCGCTGGAGTCCAGCAGTTCGCCGGCCGCGGCTAGCAGAAGAAGGAGAGGAAGGACGCGATTGGCAGGCAGCGAATAGCGGCCTCCGCGCTCTTCCTGCTGGAGCAGATTGGCGCCGACGAGCGGCTTGATATGGTGATAGAGCTGACCCGTCGTCCCCATGCCGAGCCTCTCAAGCAGCTCGCCTCCCGTGATGGGGCCTTGAAGCGCCGCCAATAGAATATCGAGCCGCTGCTTATGCCCGATCGCCCCAAGCACCTTAGCGGCCTTCTCGCTATCGATGCCGAGCAACTGCTCGGCGCGCCGCTCCTGCGTCTCCCAGTACAACGGCGGCTGCAGCGCCCCGTAACGGCCGGCATAGGAGATGCCTCCCGCGCCTTCTGCTAGCGTCAGCGCGCCTGCGCCGTGAGCCGCCGCCTCCATGCCGTCTGTCTCACCGGCGGTACGCTGGCCGAGTTCTTCCTCCGCAATGCGCGGAGCCATCCGCTGCATGGCTTCCCGCAGCTCGGCTACTTGTCGATGAAGCCAATCCAATTCCGCTCCATAGTCGCGTGTCCCGTTCATCGTCACTACCCCTTTGCCACGAATTGGTTGTTAATTAATTATGAATTAACGTAATTACGTAATTACATTATATCCGAAGCGGATATTGATGTAAAGTCGTTTGCGGAAGCACCGAAGAAGTGGCGGTTCCAGTCCTACTTTGCCATCGTCTGCCATATACTCTATCGAGCGAAAATAAGCTAGATTCGAGAGGATGATAGACGATGAAGGTACGGGGACGGAAACGTTTGGTCGCGGCGGTGGCGCTGTTCGTTATCATGAGCGCGCTGCTTCCGGTTATCTATAATGGCAGGACCGTGTGGGGGAGCGGAGGGAGGGGGAGCGAGCAGGGCGCCCTCGGCACCTTCCGTACGCCGGCCAACGCGACGATCGCGCGGGCGGCAGTCGAACCGCGGCAGGAGGCAATGAAGCCTTCGGGATCCGCATCCGCGACCGCATCCGCGCTTACTGCCGGCAAGACGGATGTCTCTCGTCCGGTCGTCTATTTGACTTTCGACGATGGTCCCAGCAAGTGGACGCCGCAGGTGCTGGATATTCTGTCCAAGGCGCGGGTGCACGCCACATTCTTCGTCCTGGGCAATGAGGCGGAGCGCCGGGAGCCGGTCGTGAAGCGGATTATTCGGGAGGGGCATGCCCTGGGCAACCACACGTATGACCACCAATATGAAGAGTTGTATCGCGATTTCGACGGATTCTGGAGCCAAGTTCGGAAGACGGATGCCATTCTGGAGCGGATCACAGGGGAACGGGTATCGCTCCTGCGGGCGCCTGGCGGGACATACGGCAATTTCGACGCGCATTATTTCGAGCTGCTGGAGCGAGCGGGCTACCGGATTGCCGATTGGAACGTCGACTCGGGCGATTCGCGGCGCAAGAACGTGCCCGCGGCCGAGATCGTCAAGACGGTCAAGGGCTCCAAGCTTGGGCGCGCAGTCACGGTGCTGCTGCATGACGGCGCGGGCCACGGCGAGAGCGTGAAGGCGCTGCCGGCCATTATCGCCTATTATAAGGAGAAGGGCTACCGGTTCGCCGTCCTGGACGACGAAGCGAAGCTCGTCACGTTCCGGCTCGGGCCGGTCAAGTGGAAGCGGACGTGGACGGCGGCGCAGCTTGCGCGCGCAGAGCAGCAGGCGAGCGAGCGGGTCGGCGCCTGGGTGCCCCTGCGCGAATGGGTGCGGGACAAAGGGACTGTCGCATGGGATGCCGTGCACAAGGAAGCGGTCGTGCGCATGGGCGGGACGACGATGAGGCTGGTGCCGGGAGAAGGCCAGACCGTGCAGGTAATCGGGGACAGCCGCGATAACGGCGGGGAGCTGGCTTATCGAATGATGAAGGGGCGGATCTACGTTGCGGCAGTTTGATGTGGCAAGCACGTTATTGTAGCGCTCCCGGCCGGCCAACTGCTATGATACAAGTGGGGGGCTATGCCTTTTATCCTAGCATAAGGAGTTATTGTCAAAATTGACTATAGACGCCAATCAACTATCAACCCGCCAGACCGGACTATTATATTTCTTGATCGTCCTCGTGCCGTTCGGCTTGTTCAGCTGGGCGTTTCTGCATATGAAGACGAACAGCGCCTACGACGAATTGAGGGATAAGGCCAGGCAGCTGTCGGGCGTGCATGCGCTCTATGTGGAGAGCTTCTTCAGCGAGACGATCGGCCGGATGGAGAGCTTGTCGATTTACTTGAGCGGGGAAGCGGAAGACGGCGGGCTGACGCAGCGGATGCTCGTCGCTACCCACCGCGTGGATCCGCGTTTCTCCGGTTTCTATATCGCCAATGAGAAGGGCAGCATCGTCTGTTCGTCCAACCCGTCCGAGGTCAAAGGCAATATTGCCGGACGGGCGGAGTTCAAGCTGGCCCTGCTGACGCGCAAGCGCCAAGTGTCGGAGCCGCATTTCGGCCAAGGAACGGGGCAGTACTACGTCTCGATCGCGACGCCCATTGTCTCGCCTTCGGGTGATGTTCGGCACGTCATTATCGGCAGTCTCCAGATTAGCGAGCTGGAGAAGGGCATCCAGCATCTGGTGCGGAGCGAGAACGTGCGGATGTATGACCGGGCCGGCCACGTGCTGCTGGATACAAGGGACCTTCCCACGGGCAGCCGCACGGTCTCCTCGTCCATTCTGCTCGAGGCGGTGCCGTGGCAGGTCGAGGCGACGCTCGCCATGGACTACGCGAATGCGGTCTGGAAGCCGTATTTGATCTACGCGGCCGCCATGCTGGTCATCCTCAGCTGCGTCTTCTTCCTGGTCAGGGCCATGTTGGCGAAGAAGAGACTGGACCGCGAGCTCGCGCGGATCGAAGCGGACAAACTCAAGCTGATCGGCACGATCGCCGCCGGGACGGCGCATGAAATCCGTAATCCGCTAACGGGGATCAAAGGCTTCATCTCGCTGCTCAGCCAGAAGTACACCGATGAGCGGGATCAGTATTATTTCGCGCTCATTCAGACGGAAGTGAACCGTATTAACGCTATTGTCAGCGAGCTGCTCCTGATCGGCAAACCTGCAGGCCTTCGCAAAGAGACGATCGTCGTGCAGGACGTGATGAAAGAGGTCTTGCCCTTGTTCGAATCGGAGGCGCAGCTGCAGCACGTTCGCGTGACGGCTGCCCTGCCGGCGCACCCGCTTCATGTCGCGATCGACAGGGATCACTTCAAGCAGGTGCTGTTGAACCTGAGCAAGAACGCCCTGGAAGCACAGGAGGGCGGCGGGGAGATTACGATCACGGCGGCGGAAGAGGGCGACCGCATCCGCATTCGGATCGCGGATACCGGCAAGGGCATGTCGGCGGAGACGCTGCGGAAGCTGTTCGTTCCGTTCTTCACGATGAAGAGCACGGGGACAGGGCTCGGGCTTGTCGTCTGCAAGCAGATTCTTGACAGCTACGGCGGCAGCCTCATCATCGACAGCCGGGTGGGCGCCGGGACGACGGCGGTGATCGACCTGCCGGCGGCGCGGGCGCAATAACCGGCTTGGGCGGCATCGCCTGTTTGGCCAGGATGCATACTAGTAGTGAAGCGGAAGCGATGAACCGAAGGAGGAATGAATATGCGGGAGACGCTGCAAGAAGGCAACGGCTTCATTATACGAGAGAACGGGACGGCGGTGGGCGAGATTACGTACGCCGAGGATGGTCCGGATACGCTGATTATCGACCATACCTACGTGGACCCGTCGATGCGCGGCCAGAAGCTCGGCGACGAGCTGGTTCGGCAGGTGGTCGATCATGCGCGGGCGTCCGGCAAGCAGATCGTGCCGGCGTGTTCGTTCGCGCACGCGCTGTTTCGCCGGCATAAGGAGTTCGGCGACGTCTGGAAGCGCTGAATCGCTGCGGCCGAATATCCTGCCCTCAACGGGGAAAACTCTGGAAGAGTCAGTGCCAGAGGGGGGACAACCGGTGAAAGCCTTAACGTTTCAAGGCATCAAGAACGTGCAAGTCAAAGAGGTAGCGGACCCGACGCTGCAGAAGACGGACGATGTTCTCGTGCGCATTACGACGACGACCATCTGCGGGTCGGATCTCCACATTTATAACGGCGAGATACCGAACATGCCGGAAGACTTCGTCATCGGCCACGAGCCGATGGGCATCGTAGAGGCCGTTGGCCGGGACGTGACGCGGGTGAAGAAGGGCGACCGGGTCATCATCCCGTTCAACGTCGCCTGCGGGGCGTGCTGGTTTTGTCAGCATCAGCTGGAGAGCCAGTGCGATAATACCAACGAGTTCCTGCACGGTCAGACGGGGGGATACTTCGGCTACTCGGAGACATTCGGCGGTTACGCGGGCGGGCAGGCCGAGTATATGCGGGTGCCGTACGGGAATTTCATTCCGTTCAAAGTGCCGGAGGACGCGGAGATGGAGGATGAGAAGCTGCTGTTTCTCTCCGACATCGTGCCGACGGCCTATTGGAGCGTCGAGAACGCCGGCGTGAAGCCCGGCGATACCGTGATCGTTCTCGGCTGCGGGCCGGTCGGTCTGCTTGCGCAGAAATTCGCCTGGATGAAAGGCGCGAAGCGGGTCATCGGGATCGACCATGTCGATTACCGGCTGGAGCATGCGCGGCGCACGAACCGGGTCGAGACGTACAACTTCAAGACGGAAGACGAGCTGCTCGGTCGCTTGCAGGAAGAGACCGGAGGCGGGGCGGACGTCGTCATCGACGCGGTCGGACTCGACGCGGAGAAGACGGTGCTGGAGAAGGTGGAGACGCTGCTCAAGCTGCAGGGCGGCGGGTTGGGCGCGTTCCGCATGGCGGCTAAGCTGGTGCGCAAGGCGGGCACGATACAGGTGACGGGCGTGTACGGGACCAACTACAACGCGTTCCCGTTCGGCGACCTGTTCAGCCGGAACATTACGCTCAAGATGGGGCAGGCGCCGGTCATTCATTACATGCCGGAGCTGTACCGGATGATCAAGGACGGGAAGTTCGACCCGACGGACATCATAACCCACCGGCTTCCGCTCGACGATGCCGCGCATGCCTACCGCATTTTCAACAACAAAGTGGACGACGCGATCAAGATTGTGCTCAAGCCGTAGACGGCGAGCGTGCGAAGCCAGCATTCCCCTATGCGGGAGGCTGGCTTTTTCTCATTTTCCGAGGGCGGTCTTAGCCGTGGGAGGGATTTGAAATATTATGGACGAATATGGGGGAGAGCGAAAAGGAAGGAGGAATCGCGATGAATATAGCCGAGGCGCGGGCGATCGCGCTTGCGCTGCCGGGGACGGAGGAGGCGGATCATGATGGCAAGCCGTCGTTTCGCGTGAACGGGAAGATTTTCGCCATCGTGCAAGCGGATGGACGCACGCTTACCGTCAAGACCGTGAAGGAGGAGCGCGCGCATCTCGTAGGCGCGGAACCGGAGACGTACCGCGTGCCGGAGGGGTTCGCGCATCTGAGTTACATGCACATTCGGCTGGAAGCGGCGAAGGACGGGGAGGCCAAAGCATTAATCGAGGCGGCTTGGGGCTTAGTCGCGCCGAAGAGAATGGCGAAGGCTTATTTCGGGCGTTAAGGGGATGGGCGATACGAAGCCGTTCCGAAAGGAACGCCCCGGCCTTTCGCTCGAGGACCATGGGGAACTTCTAATATGGCCGTTTTGGACGTTCGAACGAACCCCAAGGCGGCTTGTTCGATTTGTCCTTCATTCGCATCCCGCTTCGCGCTTCCTAATGAATCCGTTCTTCTTGTGGGGCGTAATCGCGTCGTCCCACGGCGTCCGTCTGCCCCAATCGACCGATTGCAGGGAAAACGAGATGCGGGTATGCTTGATAACAAGGAAATTAATGCGCTTACATGAAAGGGATGCGATATCTTCAGTAGGGGGATGGACTCATCGAACAGTTAACGCTGCTTCTATTCGAGCGGATGGGCATGCTGCTCGTGCTCATGTTCGGCTTGACGCATATTCCGCTCATTCGGCGCGTGCTGGATCGGCCGGCGAAAGGTTGGAACGGGGTGCTGTTGGCGATATTGTTCGGGCTCATCGGCATCGCGGGGACATACGCGGGCGTCGTCGTCGGGAAGGATGCCGTTACCGCTTCTTTCCTGGCCGTTCCGCTCGGCCCAAGCGAGATGATGGCCCATTCCGCGCTCGTCGGCGTCGTGCTCGGCGGCCTGCTTGGCGGCGCGCTCATCGGGGCGGGGGCCGGGGCGATTACGGGAATCCACGCGGCTTATATGGGCGGCGTCGCCAGCGACTCGCTCGGCTTCTCCATGCCGTTGCTTGGTCTCCTGGCTGGACTGATCGCGCGCTTCTTCCACGAGGAGCGGATTATCGCGCCGCCTAAGTCGCTGTTTATCGGCGTCTTCGCGCCGATCCTCCAGACCGGGCTCGTGCTCGTCTTTACGACCTCCTCGCCCTTATCGATCGTGCTCGTCAACGAAGTCGGCCTTCCGATGGTGTTGACGAGCAGCGTCGGCATTTGTCTATTCGTGGCGCTCGTGCGGGCGGCCTTCCGCGAGGAAGAGCGGGCTGGCGCGCTGCAGATGCAGCGCGCGTTCACGATCGCGGAGATGGTGCTGCCGCATCTGAAGGAAGGGATGAGCGAGCAGGCGGCTCGGGCAACGGCGGCCGTGCTGATGCGCGAGCTGGAGGCCGATGCGGTCGGGGTGACGGACCGGGAACGGCTGCTTGCTTATAGAGGACCGGGATATCCGGACCCGGCCGGATTCATGGCTGAGCCGTTCGCCCGCGAGGCGCTGCGGACGAACCGGATTCAGACGTTGGCGCGCAAGGGGCAGGAGCCGCGGCTGTTCAACGATCTAGGCGCGGCGGTCTTCGTGCCGCTCGGCGGATCGGGCCAGCCTGCCGGGGTATTGGCGCTGTATTTCCGCAGTGCGAAGCAGATTCGCAAGATCGAGCTGGAATTCGCCAGCGGCTTCAGCCGGCTGATCGCGAGCCAATTGACGATCATGCAGGCGGAGCAGCTGGAGAAGATGGGGCGGGACGCGGAGCTGCGGGCGATGCAGGCGCAGATCCATCCCCACTTCTTGTTCAATACGCTCAACTCCATCGTGACGCTGATCCGGATCGACCCGGAGAACGCGCGCCAATTGACGGTACAACTGGCGCAGTTCATGCGCAGCAGCTTGACGATGACACAGTCTTCACTCATCCCGCTCTATCGGGAGATCGAGTATCTAAACGCCTATCTGACGATTATCCGCGCCCGTTTCGACGATCGGCTGGTCGTGGAGTGCGTGGTCGAGCAGGGGCTTGAGCACGTGATGCTCCCGCCTTCGACGCTGCAGCCGCTCGTGGAGAATAGCGTGCAGCACGGTCTTCGCAGCAAGAGCAGCGGAGGATGGATACGAGTGGAGCTGAAGCGGGAAGGCGACCGGGTATGCGCGGCCGTCGAGGATAATGGGATCGGTATCCCGCCCGACTTGCGGCACGCACTGGGCGAGATGCCGATCAGCGGGAGCGGCAGCACGGGCTTGGGCATCCATAACGTGAATCAGCGGCTTAAGGCGCTGCTCGGCGCGGATGCCGCGCTGCGCTTCGAGAACCTCGCTGGGGGCGGAACGCGCGTAAGCTTCACGCTGCTTGATGACAAAGGAGGACACCTGGCGGATGAAACTGACCATTCTCATCGCGGAAGACGAACGGCTGGCTAGGGAAGAACTGGCGTATTGGCTCGCCAAAGAACCGGATATCGAACTGCTCGAGATGGCGGCTAGCGGGGCGGCCGCGCTTGAGCTTGCAGCCAAGCACAAGCCAGATGTCGTCTTCATGGACATCGAGATGCCGGAGATGGACGGCATCCAGGCGGCGCAGCGGCTCGCCGCCGGCGCGGAGATGCCGCTGCTCGTCTTTACGACCGCTTACGACCGGCATGCGATCGAGGCCTTTCGATTAGGCGCTGTCGACTACCTGCTCAAGCCATATGAGGCAGCGCGGCTGAGCCAGACGCTCGGGCGCATCCGCAGCCGGGCGGCGCTGCGCCGCCCGGCTCGCGAAGCGGCATCGGCCGGGGACGGCGTATTCAGGCCCGTATCGGCTTCCCCGGTTCCCAAGCGCGGCAAGCTGCTCATCGAAGACGGCGGGCGGATGGTCGTCGTCGAAGCGCAGCAATGCCTCTACGCGGTCAAGGAGGAGAAGAGCACCCGCCTCCATCTGACCGACGGCCGTACGTTCGTGACCAAGCAGACACTACAGGAGCTGGAGGACCGGCTCGGCGAAGGGTTCTTCCGTCCGCACCGCAGCTACCTGATTAATCTGGATGGCATCGAAGCGATCGAGCCGTGGTTTAACGGTGCCTATAACGCGCTGCTCAAGGGGGCGGGCCGGACGTGCATCCCGGTCTCCCGAGTCGCGGCCAAGGAGATGATCCGGCTGCTCTCCGGCGAGGGATGACCGCGCCGTGCGGCGTCGACCGCCCCTCGGCCCAGCGCTCCCTCTAGGCTTCTTCATCCCTCGAAGCCAGCCGTTCAGGAGGGATTTTCGGTCGGTGAGTCGCTGAATCCGACGTTTCGCACCTGGAATGGTTCAGGCGCGAAGGACCGCTGTATAATATGGTAAAGCGCTTACATGAGGTCGGGATTTGGCGCGCACTATATGTATCGGAGGGATCTAAGCTTGAATAATCAACGTCCAACCTACGGCGAGGTCGTCCGTTCGGAGCTGTTCCGCGAGCTGATGGCCAAGAAGAAACGATTCGTCGTTCCGCTCACTTTGTTTTTCCTGGCCTTTTATTTCACGCTTCCGATTCTGACTTCATACTCCGACGTGCTGAACAACAAGGCGATTGGCTCCATCTCGTGGGCCTGGATATTCGCCTTCTCGCAATTCATTATGACCTGGGCGCTCTGCTCTCTGTATTCCCGCAAATCCACCGAGTTCGACGCCATATGCGAGCAGATTAAGCTGCAGACTTCGGGCGAGCAGAAGGGGCGTGGCAAATCATGAGCACCGCCTTCCTGCTCTTCCTCGTTATCGTGCTCGGCACGCTCGTCATCACCTACTATGCGTCCAAGAAGACGAAGACCGCGAGCGAGTTCTACACGGCCGGCGGCGAGCTGACCGGCTGGCAGAACGGCCTTGCGATCGCGGGCGATTACATGTCCGCCGCCTCATTCCTCGGCATCGCCGGGATGATCGCGCTGTTCGGGTTCGACGGCTTCTTCTACAGCCTTGGCTTCCTCGTCGCCTATCTCGTCGTCCTCTACTTAGTCGCCGAGCCGCTGCGGAACCTGGGCAAATACACGATGGCGGATATGATTGCCGCCCGGTTCGACAACAAGAAGATCCGGGGCGTGGCCGCGCTCAACTCGATCGTGATCTCGATCTTCTACATGATCGCGCAGCTCGTCGGCGCGGGCGCCTTGATCTCGCTCCTCATTCCGAGCCTGGACTATACGACTTCGGTGCTCATCGTCGGCGTCCTGATGACCGTCTACGTCGTCTTCGGGGGCATGACCGCGACGAGCTGGGTGCAGATCATCAAGTGCGTGCTGCTCATCGCGGGCACGCTCATCATCTCGCTCATCGTCTTCGCGAAATTCGATTTCAATATCGGCCATATGTTCAGCGAGATGAGCACGGTCACGTCGCTGAAGGAGAAGTTCTTGAATCCGGGCAACAAGTTTGCCAATGGCTTGGACACGATCTCGCTCAATCTGGCACTTGTGCTCGGTACGGCAGGACTGCCGCATATTCTCATTCGCTTCTTCACCGTCAAAGATGCGCCGACCGCGCGCAAATCGGTCGTCGTGGCGACCTGGGTCATCGGCGTCTTCTACGTCTTGACGCTGTTCCTCGGCTTCGGCGCGGCCGCCTTCGTCGGCGAAGCGGCGATCATCGAAGCGAACGCGGCGGGCAACATGGCGGCGCCGTTGCTAGCTAAGGCACTCGGCGGCGAATTCCTCTTCGCCTTCATCTCGGCGGTCGCCTTCGCCACGATTCTGGCCGTCGTCGCGGGGCTCGTGCTCTCCGCCGCCTCCGCGTTCGCGCATGACTTCTACAGCCATATTCTGCGTAAAGGGCAGGCCAAGGAGAAGGAGCAGGTGCGCGCGGCGAAGCTGGCTTCGGTCGGCGTGGCGGTCGTCTCGATCCTGCTCGCGCTGTTCGCGCAGAAGCTGAACGTGGCGTTCCTGGTCGCATTGGCGTTCGCCGTCGCGGCGAGCGCGAACTTGCCGGTTATCGTCTTCACCGTCTTCTGGAAACGGTTCAATACCTCGGGCGCGATCACGGGCATGCTCGTCGGACTGATCAGCGCGCTCGTGCTGGTGGCCGTCAGTCCGAACGTGTGGAGTCCAGTGGAGGGCAAGGCGATCTTCGTCGGGACGCCGTGGATTACGCTCACGAACCCGGGTATTATCTCGATTCCGCTCGGCTTCCTCGGGGCGTTCGTCGGGACGTTCCTCTCCTCCAAGCGGGATGACAAACGATTCGAAGAGATCGTCGTGACGGCGCATACGGGCATTCGCGATTTGCGCCGCTGATCAAGGCGCAGCGCGCGCGTTCTATATAGGACATCGAAGAGCCGCCGGGCGACCGGCGGCTCTTTCGATCAAATACAAGAAATTTATAAGTTTCACGCGTATAAATCATCTTGTATTTCTCGTCGCTGAATGCTGCATTCCCAATCTTCGGATTGTGAACGCAAACCAATCAGCTGATCCGGAATGAAGCGCGCCTCGCCGCTGAAGGACGGCGCAGCCGTTTCACCTTGGGCTCCCGAACGAGCCGCGTCATGGCACGGGACTCACTTCTGCGCGAGTCGAGCCACTTCTTGGGTCAAATAATCGATCTGCTTCTGCATGGCGGCCAGCTTCTCTTCCTGCTCGCGATCGGCTTGCATCTGAGCCGCGTTGTCGGCTTCCGCTTCCTCGATGGCCAGCGCGGCCGACAGGGTGGAGAGCGCGTCGCCGAATGTCGAGATGGCCACGCCGATCAAGGCGAGTCTGGCCGACGCGGGTACTCCGTTCGAAGGCGCGGCGGCTGTAGCGGCTGAAACAGCCGCAGCCGCGTTTTGACGAGCATCCTGTTTTCGTTTGGTCATGCGGGTCTTCTCCCTTAAGACGGCAATGTCCGCCTAATGGTCGGCTTATGAATAGTTAATGCCCCGGACGGCCTTTTGGTGCGAAGCGGCCTGCGGCACATGGGCGACAAAGCCGCCCAATGAGAAGGGCAGCCCCGCCGGTCCTGCGACCTGTGGGGCTGCCCTCGTGCACAATTCCGCCCGCTCGCCCCAGGCTGCGGTTGCCTGCGCGTGGCGATCGGACGTATGGATTTGCCTTATTATCCTTTAATTGCGCCTTCCGTCATGCCTTTCTCGATGAAGCGTTGGATGAACAGATAGATAATCATGACCGGAATAACGGTTAGCGATACCGCCGCGGCCATGAGACCGAAATCCGTGCCGTACTGCGAGCTGATTTCATTGAGCAAGGCCACGATCGGCCGCACGCTCTCTTTGTTCACGAAGATCAGGGCGGAGAACAGATCGTTATACGACCACAAGAAGACGAAAATGCTCGCCGAAGCGAATACGGGTCTTGAGATGGGCAGGAAAATCCGAGTAAACATGGTCAGGCGGTTACAGCCATCGATGAAAGCCGCTTCCTCCAGATCTTTCGGAATGGTGGACATGTAAGCGGCGATGACGAGAATGGCGAACGTCAGGTTGCCCGCCGTATGGGGAAGAATGAGGCCCCAGTACGTATTGACCAGCTTCCATTTGATTAGCAGCTCATAGACCGGTACGACGGTTGCGAATGCGGGAATGAGCAGCGTCGCGACCAGAATGGAGTAAACGGCCGATCTGCCGCGGAACTTAAAGCGCGCGATGATATAAGCCGCCAGTCCGCCCAAGATCAGCACGAGCAGAACGGTGCTGACGGACATAATGAGACTGTTCATATAACTTTTCCCGATGCTGATCCGGTCGAATGCGTTCGTGTAGTTGGTCATGACCGGTTTGAGCGCGATGGCGAACGAATTGTTCATGACGTCCCGGGAGATTTTGAACGAGTTATTGACGATCCACAGCAGTGGGTAGATCGTGGTGAGCGACCAGAGAATCAGGCATAGATAAGTGAACAATGAACCGAAGGAGAAGGACCTTCTGCCGGCGGTTTCCACGTGCCTAGGCGTCCCTGCATGAGTTTGCTGCATTACCTAACACCCCTATGAACGCTTAATATGTGATATCTTCCTTTTTCAGCAACCGGTTGGTGATCAAGGACAGAACAACGCCGAACACGACGATGTAGACCGCGATCGTGGAGCCATAGCCGAAGTTCAGATCGATCATTGCTTTCTTATACATATACGTTCCAAGCACTTCCGTGCCGTTTTGGCCGCGCGCCAGAATCCAGATAAAGTCGAATACTTTGAGCGTACCCGTAATGGCGAGGATCAGGACGACTTTAATATCGCTAATAATCAACGGAATCGTAATGTGAATCGTTTTCTTGAAGCCGGTGATGCCTTCGAGCTTGGCCGCTTCGTAGAAGTCGGACGGAATTTTGGACATTGCGGTAAGGAACAGAATGAAGTAGAACCCGACATAATGCCACACCGTTGGAATGGCGACGGCCTTCAGGGAGCCGGTCTCGCTAAGCCATAAAATTTTCTCGAAGCCCAGTTTGGATAACGCGCCGTTAAGCAAGCCGAACTGGTAGTTGTAGATCAAGACGAATAGCAGGGATACCGCCGCGCCGGAGATGACGATCGGGAAGAAGAAGACGGTGCGGAAGAATCCTTTCCCTTTCGTGATATTGTCGACCATGACGGCCAGGACAAGCGCGATGCCGACCTGGAAGACGACGACGTAGAGCATGATTTCAAGTGTATGGAGCGTAGCTGCGCCCAGTAAGCTATCCGAGAACATCCGCTGGTAGTTTTCGAATCCGACGAACTTCTTGTCGAAGAAACCGGTGGTGCGGAAGAAGCTGAGATAGACGCTTTTCAAGAACGGGTAGTACACGAAAGCGGACATTAGCAGTGCCGCCGGCAATAAAAATAAAAAGATATACTTGCGATCGCCCTTCATTCCATCACCTTCGGTATTTAGTTTGGCGTACATACGTAGAAATGACTCCGCCGCCCATGGAGCCAGAGGGGCGGCGGAATGCTTACCTATTGGTGCTGCGTGCTGCCTGATGCGATTCGACTATTGCTTGGAAGCTTCGATCTTCTGCGCTTCTTCCAAGGCTGCTTTCGGCGTTTTCTCGCCTTTCACGACCGGTTGGATGTTGGCGCGGATCGTCGTGAATGTTTCCGGATCGATCTGGCTGTCGATTGGCGCGTTGATGGAAGTCGCTTCCGCCGCCATTTTGAAGCCGTCGAGCGTTGCTTGGCCAAGGCCTTCCGGTTGTACGTCGGCAGCTGGCGTACCGCCGTTCGCTTCGGAGATCTTCTTGATGGCATCTGGCGAAGTCAGGTGTTTCATCAAAGCGACTGCCATGTCTTTCTTCTTCGCATCATCGAAGGTTTTCTTCGACAGGTAGAAGCCTGTGCCGAAGCCGCCGACGATGTCTTTGCCCGTGCCTTTGCCGCCTGGAACTTGCGGGAACGGAAGAACGGTCGTGTTGTTCTTCACGCCTTCTTCGAAGCCGCCAAGCGCCCACGAGCCTTCGATGATCATGGCTGCGAGACCTTGCGAATAGTAGTTTTGCGCCATGCCCAGGTCGATGGTAGCCGCGTCTTTCGGGAACGCGCCAAGGTCATATAGTTCCTTCAGCGCCGCGAGGCCTGTTTCCCAATCCGGATTCACGCCGTTCTTCAGACCGGCCTTCTGGCCTTCGCTGCCGGCGCCGGACAGGATGGAGTGCTCGATCAGATAGTGCGATTGGTCGAATGGACCGGAGAGCGGGATAATGCCCTTCGCCGAGAGCGCCTTTACCGCCGCCGTCATTTTTGCCCAGTCGGTTGGAAGCTCCAGGCCGTTGTCGGCGAAAATCTTCTTGTTGACGAACAAGCCTTCGTAGAAGCCGGTCAGTGGAGCGGCATAGATCTTGCCGTCCGGCTGGCGAACCGACTCAAGCGCCGTCGGGAGGTAGCCGTTCTTCCACGTAGCGTCCGCTTCGAGCAGCTCGTCGAGCGGCACGACTTTGCCGGCGTTGACGAAACCTTCGGCGTCTTTGCCGACGAAGTAGAACAGCAGGTCCGGTTCGTTGCCGCTGTTCATGTCCGTGTTGACTTTCGTACGGAAGCCGTCGTCGTTGGCGGACATGACGTCATTGTTGATCGTGACGTTCGGGTATTTGGCGGTGAAATCGTCGAGCAATGCTTGGAACGCTTCGCGGGCGGTGTCCGTGCCGCCGAACGTCGAGAACACGCGGAGCGAGACAGGCTCGGCTTCGGCCGGCTTCTCTTCCTCTTTCGCGGTGTTGTTGGTGCCGGCATTGGTTGCTGGCGCTTTGGCACCGCTTTCAGCATTGCCGCCATTGTTGTTGCCGCCGCCGCAAGCGGACAGGAGCATCACACTCGCCATGGAAACGGCGAGAAGCATTTTTGATCTTTTTGACACGTTGCAAATCCCCCTTAGATAATAGTGTAGCGACTACTATTGGTGGTTAAGCTTGCTGTACACCCCAATTGTATGTAACTCCCATTTCTCTGATAAGGGGGAAAAATCTCTAGTGGATGGGATAAAAATCTAGCAATTTTCAAGCTGGGGGAGAATTCGATTTTAAGGGGGAGAAGTCCCTATGGAGGAGGGGGTCTTTTGCCTCATTAGGGGTGACGGAGACCTCCGCTCGCGTGGGACTTGCCCGAAGGTTACTGTTTCTCCCACCATTTCAGATAGGTGTACGGGTTCATCGCTTTCCAGCTTGCCGTCGTCGAATCATAGATGCCGAAATGCAGATGGGAGACGAATTTGCCGTGCGTGCCGGCAGGGCCGTAACCGGTCGAGCCGACGTAACCGATCAGCTGGGACTTCTTGACGGTCGCGCCATTCGTAATGCCGGCGGCGTAGGCCGAAAGATGCGCATAGTAGAACACGTGCTTTTTGTCGGGCGTCTCGATCGATAGCCGCCAGCCGCCGAGCGTGCTCCAGCCTTTGCGCACGACCTTGCCGTCGTAGGCCGAGAAGATCGGCGTCGATTCCGGCGCTTCGATATCGTTGCCCTCGTGCACGCGGGCGGTCTGGTTCAGCGAGAAGCTGCGCGCGTCGCCGTAGGTATTGCCGAACGGGGTGTACGTGTCGCTGAGCAGCGGGAATTGCCCGTCGGCGAACAGCGTCGGCTTCGGCACGGACTGCTCCGGCGGAATATAGAGCAGCTGGCCGAGCGTGATCAGGTTGCTCGTCAGATTGTTCGCTTGCTTGATCGCGGCGACCGTCGTTTCATATTTAGCGGCGATGTTGAACAGCGTATCGCCCGCTTCCACGACGTAGTTCGGATCCATCGTAAAAATATGTTCGCCCGGTACGATCAGATCGCTGGATAAGCCGCTCCATGCCTTGAGCTTGGTGACGGTAACGCCGTATTTCTTGGCGATGCCCGACAACGTATCGCCGCTCTGCACGATGTAATGGCGCTCGGATTGGTAGTTCTTCGCGAGCGGGTAGATGGCGTAGACGGAAATCATGGCCAGACCCGTCTTGGTGTCGGTCCGGATCGGCGTATCCATCGTCACCGGGACGCCGTTCTTGTAAGCAATATTCGAGCCGGCGCGGAACACGAGCTGAACGCCGTCCCGGTTCACCTCGATTTGTTTGTTCGCCGCGTTATAATTGACGCTCGCGTCCATCGTGCGGAATACGTTGCGCAGGCTGACGGTCGGCGAGGCAGCGGATGCGGCCGGCGTGGCCGCGCCGCAGAGAAGGGCGGCGATGCACAAGGCGGAAGCCATTTTCTTCATGGTGTCACCTCTTGGCAGTCTTTCGTCTTAATCTGCCATTGTTGGCGGAAGAATATCCGGCGGCCTAATATGACTTCTTTCCCGCTCGATGGCATGCAAGGGAACTAGGTTCTGCTTCTTAGGGGGTTTTCATAAGCGGCCTGCTGTTTCGCTTAGGCCGAATAAGGGGAATAGGAAGGTGGCAAACACGCTTATTTATCGGGAGAGGAGTGATCGAGATCGCAGATCTGACTTGGCATTCGCCGCAAGAACCGCCCTTCGTCGTCAACGGATTTCCGTGGCTGGATCAGGAGAGAATCTACCGCCGCCTGCCGTCGCGCCCGCCTTACCCGATTCCCGCGGCCGTCGACCAGCTGGCCAATCATACCGCAGGGGGACAAATCCGGTTTCGCACCGATTCGCCCGTCCTGTCTGTGCAAGTCAAGCTGTCCGGCGTGGCGAACATGTACCATATGCCCGCCACCGGCCAATGCGGCTTCGACTGCTATGAGGAGCAGGACGGTGAACTCCATTATCGCGCGACGGCGACGTTCGACCTTAAGGCGGCGGCCTATACGGCACTGCTATTCGAGAACGGAAGCCGGGAACGCAGAAGCATCGTGCTTAACTTCCCGCTCTATCAAGGCGTGGAAGAAGTGCTCGTCGGACTCGAAGCGGGTGCCGTTATCGAGCCGCCGGCTCCCTATGAGGAGTCCGGCCGCGTGATCGTCTATGGAACGTCGATCACGCAAGGGGCTTGCGCGTCGCGTCCGGGGATGTGCTACACGAATATATTGAGTCGCGCCATTAATCGCGAATTCATTAATCTGGGCTTCTCCGGCAGCGGCAAAGGCGAGCCTGAGCTAGCACAGAACATCGCCCGGATCCCCGATCCGGCGCTGCTGGTGCTCGACTACGAGGCGAACAGCGTCACGCCGGAGTTGTACGCGCAGACGCTGCCGGCGTTCATCCGGCTGTACCGGCAGACGCATGCGCAGGTGCCGATCCTGCTCCTCTCCCGGATCATGTTCGCCAAACAGCGATTCGACGAGGCGTCTCGGCAAGCCCAGGAGACGCGCAAGCGGATGCAGACCGAGCTCATTGGGGAGCTTCGACGCGCAGGCGACAAGCACATTCACTTCCTCGACGGAGAGACGCTCATCGACCGGCACGGGCAGGACTGCTTCGTCGACGGCATCCATCCGACGGACCTGGGGTTGTCGCAAATGGCCGACCGGCTGGCGCCCGTTATCCGCAAGCTGCTGAGGAAGTCATCCGGTTCATAAGCGGATGCCGATGAACTCGGTGGCAGGCTTGCGAAGTAGGCGAGTTTCTTCTCGCGCCGATCTGGCCTATACTAACGTTACGGACAGCTAGAGCGCGAAGGAGGGGAATTCGAGATGCCGGATACATCGACCGCGCAGGATGTGGCCGCTTGGATGGTAGAGACGATCCGTTTTCACGGGACGCTGGCCCAGAGCGACGCCATCGCGCAAGTGAAGGACAAGTTCGGCGAACAGTTCGTCTTCGTGAACGAAAGCGGCAACGCGTCGCTCGCGAAGGAAGTCAAGATGGCTTTCCGCAAGCTGCACCGGGGCAGAATCGCCTGGGACCGCGACGGATTCTTCTGGGCGTGGACGTAAGAGTCGATGCAGCCCACAGGAACTGAATAAGAAGCAAGAAGCCGCATCCCGGCCTGGGATGCGGCTTCTTTGCCTGATGCGGCAGCGAAGGGCCCTGAACCAAGCGGTTCCAACCTCTCGCATGCGGCAAGTTTAGAACAGTACGCCCGACAGCACGAACGCCCCGTAGACGAACGCGATGCAAATGACGATCGCCGGGTGGATCTTCTTGCGTTCCATCGCCCAATACGCGACTGCCGCGATGCCAAGCGACTGCCAGAGGCCGGCCGATTCGACGGACGTGCGGCCCATCTGCCAGGTCAGCAGCACCATCATGATGGCGACGACGGGCTGGACGAGCAGCGTCATGCCTTTGACGACCGGCGATTGACGGTGCTTCTGCAGTAAGTTCAGCAGGATGATGAGCGCCACGGCCGAAGGGACGACCGTCGCCGCGAGCGCGAGCGCCATGCCGACGATCCCGATTTGGTCATAGCCGACGAACGCCGCGATTTTGGTCGCGATCGGGCCGGGCAGCGCATTGCCGAGCGCCAGGATGTTCGAGAATTCCTTATCCGTCGTCCAGTGGTAACGGTCGACGATCTCGTGATACATCAGCGGGATCGAAGCCGGACCGCCCCCGTAGCCGAGGACGTTGGCGACGAAGAAGCCGATCACGATGCGCAGCCATTCCATCATGGGGCGTCACCTTCCGTTCCGCGATCCGGCGACTGTGCCGCCCGGCGCTTTTTCCACCAGGCTAGACCTCTGAAATGAACGGCGCCATAGGCGAGGAAAAGCGCGATGACGACCGCGTCTTGCACGTCCACGACCTGCAGCAGCACGAAGGCGATCAGGAAGAACGCGAAGCCAAGCGGCTTGCCGAGTCCCTTGACCGCCCGATTCGCGAATTCATAGGCCATGACGCCGAGCATGACCGCGATGACGGGGATGACAGCGGCGATCATCCCCTGCACGATCGCGGAGCCGCTCATTAATTCGACAACCGACAGCAGCGCGATCATGGCGACTGCCGAAGGCAGGATATGCGCAAGCACCGCGACGACGGCGCCTAACGTTCCTTTGCGTCGATAACCGAGATAGGCGGCCATCTTCGTCGCGATTGGTCCCGGCAGCGCATTCGCAAGCGCCAGGATTTCCGCGAATTCGTCGTCTCCCAGCCAGCGGTAGCGGGTTACGACCTCGTATCGGATGAGCGGAATGACGGATGGCCCGCCTCCGTAGCCGAGCACGCCGGTCTTGAACATCGCCCAGGACAGCCGGGCGTAGTCGCGTTCTTGCTTCTGTTCCATTCAAGCCGTCCCCCTTATTGAAAGGCAGCGGCCATCACCGAGCCGGGTCCGGCGCGTCCCTTTCACATAATGAAATAACTATACACGGGCGCGCTCGGGGTTATCAATGTCCGCTCCCCACTTTGCGCCGCTCCACCTAAAACGAAGTACCCCCGCTGTGCATGATGCACCGTTTAGCAGCAGTCAGGAAAGTTACGGCAGGACGAGCAGGGATTACCGGAAAAAGCAGGCCCGGATTGGCCCATAATAAGTCTGACTAAGGCAATGGACAGCATGAAAGGATGTTCACGGGGGGGAGGCGAACGCATGCAAAAAGGGCAACTGTGCCTAGCGGGCGCGGATTGGATGGAGGAGACGCTGCACGCCTTGGGCATTGCGCTCGGATCGTATGATTGCAGGTCAGGGACGTTGTCTGTTTCACGCGGCGTTCTAGCGCTGACGGGTTATGAGCCGTCTCACTTCGCGACCGCCGGATGCTGGGTGTCGATGATCGAGACGACGGATACGCATCTCTACGAAGCGGCAGTCGCGATGGTCAAGCGCGGGGAGCCGGCGGTTGCCGAGTACCGCATTCGGACCAGGGAGGGACGGAGCAAATGGGTGCAGATGCGCATCGCCCCGTTGATGGACGGGGATGGCGGGATCGGCCATTACAATGCCCTCGCGGTGGACATCTCGGCGCGCAAGGAAGCGGAGAGCGTCGCGATGATGAAGGAAAGGCGTTACCGCTCCTTATTCGATCATAGCCTGGATACGGTCATCGAGTTCGATCTGGAGGGCAACGTGAAGGATATTAACCGGGAGACGCAGCTGCTCTTCGGCGTGCCGATGGAGGACGTGCTGGGACGGCCGCTCTACCCGTACTTGTCGCAAGAAGAGGGGGCCAAAGCGGAGCGCATGCTGACGCAAGTCGTGCAAGGCTACTCCGCGGTCGATGAAATCGTGACACAGCCGCCGGGCATGCCCCCGCGACAGTGGGCGGTATCCTGCACCCCCATCACCGTGGACGGCGAGATTCAAGGAATCTTCGCCATCTGCCGCGAGCTGACGGAGGAACGACGGTTGGCGCGGCAGTACGCCGAATCGGACCGGCTATTCCATTTGGTCACCTCCAATATGAGGGACGTGATCACGGTCACCGATCGCCAAGGTCAGACTGAATACGTCTCGCCTACGGTTCGCGTAGTGCTTGGTTATGGCGCAGAAGAGTTCGCCACAGCGGAGCCATACGCCTACGTATATTCGCAGGACCGCGACCAGCTTAAGGAGACGCTCGGGGAAATCGTGCGCATGCGCAAGCCGCGGCAAATGCAGGCCCGCTATCGGCATGCGGAAGGCTATCTGGTCGATGTCGATCTGCACGGCACGCCTATCTTGAACGAGCGGGGCGAGGTGGAGAACGTGGTCGTGATCGCGCGAGACATATCGGACAAGGTCAGGGCCGAACGAGCCTTGCGGGAGAGCGAGGAACGCTACCGACTTCTGTTCGAGCTATCGCCGGAACCGATCTTCGTGCAGAAGGCGCGCCGGCTGACCATGGTTAACTCCGCGGCTGTTCGTCTGTTCGGAGCCTCCAAGGCGGAGGAGTTGATTGGGATCGATCCGATCGAGCTGATCGATCCCGCGTTTATGAAGCTGGGGAACGAACGCCGGCAGGAGCTGGAGCGCGGGAAACGAACGGATCTGCTCAATCTCCGCATGCGCAAGCTGAGCGGCGAGGCGGTGGAGGTCGAGGCGACCAGCACCCCGATCGGATACGGGGAACAGCAGGCGATTCTGAGCGTGTTCCGCGACATTACCGCCCGCATGCGGAGCGAGCGGGATCGGGCGTGCGCGGTCGAGATGCTCCGCGAGAGCGAGGAGCGGTACTCCAGGCTCCAGCTCAGGCTGGACGCGTTCTCCCAAGAATTAATGGGCATTATGTCGGTTCGGGAATTGGAGCAGCGTCTGCTTCGCGAAATCCGGGAAGTGCTCGGGGTGAAGCGGGTCGAGATTATTGCGCTGACGGCCGACCCTGACGGGGTGGCGGAGGACGCGGTCACGGCCGCTTTGAGAAGTCACTTGATCGCCGAGAATGGCGCTCGGAAGCTGGGCGAGCTTACCGACTGGGGAGAGGGACATTATTTGTCGCTCGGCGTCTTTAAGGGCAGCGAACATATTCTCTATATCGGCGAGAGTTCGGCCAACGCAACCTTTGAATCCAAGCGGATCTGGCTGAAGACGATGATCCGGTACGTCAAGACGATTTACGACAATTTCAGAATCATTGAGGACTTGTCGAACGAGTTGAAGACGCGCAAAGACGCCTCCGAGTCGCCGCCGTGGTTCTCCCGTTTCCTATTCACGCTGTCGGAGAACGAACGCAGGCGACTGGCCCAGGATCTGCACGACTCCGCGCTGCAGGAGCAGATTATCTGGTATCGGAAGCTGGATTCGCTGCTCGAAGAGCCGCTGTCCGAGGAGAGCCGCGACGAGCTGCTCCTGATCAAGGAAGGGCTGCTGGACGTCGTCTACCAGATTCGCTTGACCTGCAACGAACTGCGCCCGCCGCTGCTGAGGGAGATCGGCTTGGTCGCGTCGCTCGAGCAGCTCTTCCATATCACGCAGCTCCGCTCCGATTACAGCGTCGATTTCAAAGCGATCCACGTGCGTGACGACCTCCCCGGCGACCTTGCGCTCGCGCTTTACCGCATCGTGCAGGAGCTGCTCGCGAACGCGACCAAGCATTCCAACGCGTCGATCGTGCGAATCAGGCTGGTGGATAACTTCACGACTTTGCAATTGTTATACGATGACAACGGCATCGGACTGCCGCAGACATCGCCTGCTCGGACGAGCATGGGGCTAAGCGGCATTCAGGAGCGGGCGCGCAGCCTGAACGGTGCCGTCGTCTTCGACACCTCGCCGGATCAAGGGCTGTCCGTCACGTTGTCGTTCCCGCTTAACGGGGATATCCGAGAGGAGGGCCTACAATGATTCGGGTTCTTATCGTCGACGACCATCCGTCGGTAATGGAAGGAACGCGGGCTATGCTGCAGAAAGCCAGCGACATGGACGTGACGATCAGCAGCTCGGCGAAAGAGGCGCTCGGTATGATCGGCGCCGAGATGTTCGATATCTTCTTGTTCGACCTCTATATGCCGGAGATGAACGGGCTGGATTTGGCCAAGCGCGTGCTGGCTGACCAGCCGGAAGCCGTAATCCTTATTTATACCGGCCACGACATAACGCCGCACTTCAACATGTTCATGGAAACGGGCATATCGGGCTTCCTCTCGAAGACCGCGACGCAGGAGCAGCTATTCACCGCGATTCGCTGCGCGCTGCGGGGCGAGGTCGTGCTGCCGCTGAACTTGCTGAAGGAGCTGCGCAGGGATACGGTCGTGCAGGGAAGGGACAAGCCGGACGCTTCGGCGCAAGTGACCGCCAAGGATACGGAAATTCTGAAGTATTTGGCCAAGGGCATGGGCAATCGCGAAATCGCGGAGCGCATGTTAATGAGTCAGCGTTCGCTCGAGTACAATCTGACGCAGATTTTCCAGAAGCTTGGCGTCAAATCGCGCGTCGAAGCCGTGGTGCGGGCGAGAGAGCTCAAGATCGTGCTATCGGACGATTTCATTTAGGTTAACAAGCAGGAACCGCAGGCCTTCCGCCTTTTCAAGGGTGGAAGGTTTTTTGTGCGTCGGCGAAGGGGACGAGCGTCATGATCCGCGGGAACCCGTTCCGCAATCGGCTGCGCGTCCCGTTTTTTTACCCCGATCCCGCAAAAAAAGCCGCGCAGTCCCGCGCAAATCTTTTGCGCGGGACAACGCGGCTTTTTCGGTTACCGACCGCCGCCAGCCCGGTATAGTAGAGGACAGGTAAGCGATACGAGGCAAGGAGGGGGAGCCGTGGAGACGGCAGTGGAAGAGCAGCAATTCGTGGTGATCGTGCTCGGCAGCGAGCGCTACGCCATTCATATATCCGAAATTTACGAAATCATCAAGATGCAGGAGATTACGGCGGTTCCGAAGAGCCAATCGTTCCTCGAAGGCGTCACCAACCTGCGCGGCAAAATTTTGCCGGTCATCAGCCTTCGCAGAAGATTCGGGATGGAACCGGCGGCCAAGAGCAAGCATATGCGGATCGTGGTGGCGAAGTTCGAGGAGGAATTGGTCGGGATCGTCGTCGACGCCGTGGAGCAGGTGACGGTCTTTCATGAGATTCATCCGCCTTCGGACACGGCCTCGTCGGTGGATCGAACCTTTTTTCAGGGGATAGGCATATTAGGCGAGGAAATCACGTGCGTGCTTAATATTGAACACGTGTTGGCCGGCTAGGGGGTGAGCGATTGTTTGACCGCAAAGAAATGATGGAGGCGTTCCTCTGCGAAGCGAACGAGGAACTGCAGAAACTGGAGATCGAAATTTTGGCCCTCGAGCAGAGCGGCGATAGCGAGACAAGTATCAAGCGCATCTTCCGCGTGGCGCACACGCTCAAGGGCTCGTCGGCCGCGATGGGCTTCGACGAGATGAAGACATTAACGCACGAGATGGAGAACGTGCTAGATGGCATTCGCCAAGGCCGTCTGCGCGTGTCGACCGAGCTCGTGAACGTGCTCTTCGCTTGTCTGGACGCGCTGAACGCGCTTCGCGACGATATCGAGGCGGAACGCGAGGCGCAAACGCCGACCGACAGGATCGTCGAGCGGCTGCGGGCGATCGGCTCCGGCGAAGCGGGAGCGGGCGGGTCTGCTGCGGGCAGCGGCGAACCGGGTCATCAAGGCGAAGGCGGCGGACAGGCTCCTTTCGAGGTTGGCGAACAAGACGCCGCGGCGATCAAGCAGGCCGAACGGGAAGGGATGCAGGCTTACGAATGCCTGGTTAAACTTGCCGACACGTGCGAAATGCGGCTGGTCCGCTACTACGTGGTCGCAGAGCGCTTTAATAGCGGCGGGCAAGTGATCGCGACAATACCGGAGCTGCATATGGATCTGGACGTACCGGAACTTCGCTTCTTGGTCGTATCCGGCCTTGGGGAAGCGGAGCTTAAGGCCAAGATTGAGCAGATCATGGACGTATCGAAGGTGTCGGTTGCGCGTTACGCGTTGACGGAAGCTCCGTCTTCCGAGCCGCAGATCGCCGTGGCGGCTGCCGCGCCGGAGGTCCGTCAAGCGCCCGGCGCAGCGCCGGTCAAGGAGCAGGAGCAGAAGCGTTCCAGCCAGACCATTCGCGTCGGCGTGGATCGCATCGAGAATATGATGAACCTCGTCGGCGAGCTGGTCATCGACCAGACGCGCATTACGCAGCTTGGCCATCTGCTGCGGGACCGTTATCCGGTGGATGAGAACCTCGAGATGCTCGAGCAGGTGGCGAACCATTTTACCCGCGTGATCGGGGAGCTGCAGGAGAGCGTGATGAAGACGCGGATGCTGCCGATCGGACAGCTGTTCAACCGCTTCCCGCGGATGATGCGGGACTTGTCGCAGAATTTGAACAAGGACATTCACCTCATTATGGAAGGCGAGGAGACGGAGCTTGACCGCACGGTCATCGAAGAGATCGGCGATCCGCTCATCCATCTGCTGCGCAACGCCATCGATCACGGCATCGAGAGCAAGGAGGCGCGTCTGGCTTCCGGCAAGCCGCTCGTCGGCACGGTGCGGATGACGGCCGCGCATCAGGAAAACCAGGTGGTGCTGACCGTCGAGGACGATGGCGCGGGCATCGACCCGGAGCGCATCAAGCAATCCGCTGTACGCAAAGGACTGCTGACGCAGCAGGCGGCCGACGCGCTGACGGAACAGGAGTGCATCGAGCTCGTCTTTATGCCCGGCTTCTCGACGGCGAGCACGATCAGCGATGTATCCGGCCGCGGGGTTGGCATGGATATCGTCCGCAACCATATCGAGAAGCTGAACGGGCTGATCGATGTGCAGACGAAGCCGGGACAAGGCACGACGTTCATCATCAAGCTGCCGCTCACGCTTGCGATTCTGCGGGGACTGCTCGTCAATCTGGGCCCGTCCACGTTCGCGCTGCCGATGGGCAGCGTCGTGGAGATCGTCCGGTATTCGACGCGCGACATCTATACGCTGAAAGGACAGCCCGTGGTGAAGAACCGCGAACGCGTTATCCCGCTCCTGTGGCTGCACGACCACTTTAACCTGCCTCGCCGCAAACGGACGCGCGACCATGTCTTCGTCGTCGTCGTCGGGGTGGCGGAGAAACGAATTGGACTTATTGTCGACGAGTTGATCGGCAATCAAGAGATTGTCGTGAAATCGGTCGGTTCCTATATCGGCAAGATCGAAGGCGTCTCGGGCGCGACGATTCTTGGGGATGGGAGCGTGGCGCTCATTCTGGACGTGACCGGGATCTTCCAGTTGGCCGGGACGCCGAAGAAGATCGGGAGCGCGCCTGACGCCGAGTGATCCGCTCGTAACGCTAGCGTGTCGAAGAAGTAGATTTTTCATGCATTCATTCAAGCTGTCTAGGCTTGCAACATACTTTATTGACGACATCATGGGGGGAACTGAAATGAGTTTCAAAGAATCAATGGGCATGCGTTTCATGAAGGATTCCGGTACATTCCGCAAATTGACGTTGGCTTCCGGACAAGCGAAAGCTGTCGGAGCGAAGCTCAGAGAAGTGCTGAACCAGCGCGCGGCCATGAACGAGAGCCTGCGTCAACAGTCGGTATCGCTCGAGAACACGGCCGAGCATGTCGAAGAACTGTCGAATTCATACGAGGGACTGCAAGCAAGCGTCCGCTCGCTTGGGGGCTCGACGGATGAGACGTCCGACGCGCTGGCGGAGATGGTCGGTTCCATCGAGCAAGTCGCGGGCAACAGCGCGAGCACGTCCCGTTCGGTCGAGGAAATCTCGGCATCGATCGAAGAGATCAGCCAATCGGTCAAAGGGGTTGCGGATAACGCGGCTGCCCTGAGCGCATCGGCGGACGAGACGGCAGCCGCCATCCAAGAGATGGTGGCGTCGATTCAGCAGGTCGCGGGCAATAGCAGCAGCACGGCCGGTTCCGTGGAGCAAATTTCGGTTTCCATCGAGCAGATGAGCGCATCCGTCGCGGGGGTGGCGGACAATGCGATTCAATTGACCAAAGCGGCGGAGCAGACGTCGGACAACATTCGCGAGACGGCAGTATCCATTCAGCAGACGGCAGGCAACGCCGAGAGCGCGTCCGCATCCGTGGAAGAAATCTCCGCTTCGATCGAAGAGATGGGCAAGTCGGTCAAAGGGGTTGCGGATAACGCGGTCAGCTTGACGGCGTCGGCCGAGGAGACGGCGGCCGCGATCCAAGAGATTGTGGCGTCGATTCAGCAGGTCGCGGGCAATAGCGAGAGCACGGCCAGCTCCGTGGAGCAAATCTCCGCCTCGATCGAACAGATGGGCAAGTCGATCCGCGGCGTGGCGGATAACGCGGTGAGCTTGACGGGCTCGGCGGATGAAACGGCGGCCGTTGTCGAGGAATTGGCGGCGTCGATTCAGCAGGTGGCGGGCAATAGCAAGAGCACGGCCGGGTCGGTTGAAGAGATTTCGACCGCGGTCGAGGAATTGACGGTCTCCATCAAAGGTGTCGCGCAGAATGCCATCAGCATGAACGGATCGACGGAGGAGACGTCGCACGCGATTCAAGAGATGGTCGCATCGATCCAGCAGGTGGCAGGTAACGCCGAGAGCACGGCTAGTTCTGTGGCGCAAATCTCCGCGTCGATCGAGCAAATGGGCAAATCGGTCGAAGGCGTAGCCGACAATGCCGTGAGTCTGACGAATTCGGCCCGCGAATCGTCTGCTTCTCTCGAGGAGCTGGTGGCGTCGATTCAGCAAGTGGCGGGCAATGCGGAGAGCACGGCGAGTTCCGTGGAGCAGATCTCGGCGTCGATCGAGCAGATGGGACGTTCCGTTCAAGGCGTGGCGGGCAATGCCGAGCAATTGATGCGCTCCACGGCCGACACCTCGGCGTCGATCGAAGAGATGGCCGCTTCCATCGAGCAGGTGGCCGGCAACGCGCAGAACGTGAACGTGCTCACCGATGAAGCGCAGCAGGATGCCAGAGAAGGCCAGCGCGCGGTCACGCAATCGATCATCGGGATGAAAGAAATTTCCGACGTGGTCCGTCAAGCGGCTGGCGTCATGGGCAATCTCGGCAAAAGCTCGGAGGAGATCGGCAGCATAATCGAAGTCATCGATGATATCGCCGAGCAGACGAACCTTCTGGCGCTTAACGCCGCCATCGAAGCCGCGCGAGCTGGCGAGCACGGCAAAGGCTTCGCAGTCGTCGCCGACGAAGTACGCAAGCTGGCCGAGCGCAGCGCCAAAGCGACCAAGGAGATCGCGACGCTGATCAAAGGCATCCAGAGCGAGACGACGGATGCGATTAAAGCGATCGAGACGGGCACGGTCAAAGTCGAGCAAGGCAACAAACTGGCGGAAGAGACAGGCAAGGCGATCGACAAGATCGTCGTCGGCGTTGAGAACATTACCAAGGAAATTCGCCAAATCACGACGGCGACGACGGAGCAAGCCAAGGGCAGCGAGCAGATCGTGCGCGCCATGGGCGATGTCACGAGCCAATCCGAAATGGTGACCCAATCGATGAAGGAGCAGGCGATCGGCGTGCAGGAGATCATCAAAGGCATCGGCAATGCCCGCGAGCAGGTGCGCCAAGTGACGATCGCGACGGTCGAGCAGGCGAAGCAAAGCCAATTGATCGTCAAGTCGGTTGGCAGTGTAACGAAGCAGGCCGAGATGGTGACTCAGGCGATGAAGGAGCAAACGATCGGCGTACAGGAGATTATCAAAGGTATCTCCAATGCCCGTGAGCAGGTGCGCCAAGTAACGGTGGCTACCGTTGAGCAGGCGAAACAGAGCCAGGACATCGTCCGCGCCGTCGAGAACGTGGCCAAGCAGTCCGGCCTGGTCACGCAAGCGATGAAAGAGCAAACGGTCAATGCGGAATCCGTCCTGCAAGGCATCGTGAACGCTCGCGAGCAGGTACGCCAGATTACGGCGGCCGCTGTCGAGCAGGCCGAGCAGTCGCGCACGGTCGCCGCTTCGGTCGCTAACGTGACGAAGCAAGCGGCCATGGTGACGACGGCGGTGCGCGAGCAAGCTGTCGGCGTGGAAGAAATCATCAAGGGCGTAGGCAGCGCCCGTGAGCAGGTACGCCAGATTACCATGGCTACGGGCGAACAGGCGAAGCAGGGCAAGGAGATCGTGCGGGCCGTTGAACATGTATCGCGGCAATCGGTCATGGTGTCCAGCGCGACGAAAGAACAGGCGATCGGCGTCGAGGAGATCATCAAGGGCATCGTGAATGCCCGCGAGCAGGTGCGTCAGATCACGTCCGCGACGATTAGCCAATCCAAGCAGGGGGCGCTGATGACCGCCCAGATGGAGGAAGTCACGAAGCAGGCGCAGCTGGTCGCCAATGCGATGAAGGAGCAGGAGAGCGGCGTGCGCGAAGTCGTGGCAGGCGTCGTGAATGCCCGCGAACAGGCGCGTCAGATTACGGTCGCCACGACCGAACTGTCGAAGCAAGGGGCGGATATCGTCCGCGCGACGAGCCAGGTGACGAAGCAGGCCGCTTCCGTCACGGTTGCCGTGAAGGAACAAGCCGCAAGCGTCGGAGAAGTGGCGAGAGGCGTCGTGAACGCGCGCGAGCAAGTGCGCCAGATCACGGAGTCGTCCGCCCATCAAGCGAAACAGGGGCGCGAAGTCGCAAGAGCCATCGAAGGCATCCGCGGCATGACGAAGGAAGCGTCAACGGCGATTCAGTCCCAATATACGGCGGTTCAGAAGCTCAAGAAGCTGACCGGCGCGAAAGATGCGCCAGCGCAGCTCGCGCAGAATGTCGCCCTTATCGGCCAGCAGCTGGCCGAAGCGAGCGAGATGGCCGATAAAGTGGCTGCCGTGCTGGAAGGCTTCGCGGACCACATCTAATTACGATTATGCCAATATCATCCGGCCGCATCGATGCGGCCGGTCTTTGGCGATGGGGGGATAAGGATGTCTGGCATTAATGTAGAACGGCAGGACGCGCGGCTGAAATTGCTCGCGGAGAAGATTTACACGCACTGCGGCATGAACTATACCGACAATCTGGGCATGCTGGGGTCCAAGATCGAAGGGCGGCTGAGCGAGCTGAATATGTCCTGCTTGGATTACTGTTCGTATTTAAGCGAGAACGCGGCGGAATGGGAGAAGCTGATCATCGCCGTGACGATCAACGAAACGTACTTTTTTCGGGAGGAGCAGCAGCTGGACGAAATGGTTCGCCTCGTGAAGACCGAACTTGCCGGCAAAGGGATGGTGAATATATGGAGCTCGGCCTGTTCGACCGGGGAGGAGCCGTACAGTCTGGTGATGGCGTTGGATGCCGCGGGCGTGCCGCTCGATCGCATTCAGGTTTACGCATCGGATATCAACGCGAAGGTGCTTCAGATCGCCGAGAACGGCCGATATCACAGGAACTCGCTCTGCTTCCGGAGGACGCCGGATGCGATGAAGCGGATCTATTTCGCCCAGGAGGGAGACTGGTTCGTGATGAACGCGCGCATTCGGGACCGGGTGCGCTTCATGAGGCTGAACTTGCTGGATGGGACGGCGATTGCCAAATTGCCCGCGATGGACATCCTATTCTGTAGAAACGTGTTGATCTACTTCGACGATGCGACCATCAAGCGGGTGATGTGGAGCTTCCACAATCGGCTGCAGGAGGGCGGTCTATTATTTCTGGGGCATGCGGAAACGATGCGCGGCGGGAACGAAATCGGTTTTGAAGCCGTCAGCTGTCCGAGCACATTCTACTATCGAAAGGTGAAAGGCGGCCTATGAAACAAACCGGAGTACTGATCGTAGACGACTCGGCGTTCATGCGAAGAGCGATCGGCCTGCTGTTTGAGTCGAACCCCGGATTTTACGTGGTGGGCATCGCGCGCAACGGCGAGGAAGCCGTCGAGAAGGCGGTTCGGCTCAAGCCGGACGTCATCACGATGGACATCGAAATGCCCGAAATGGACGGCATAGCCGCGCTTAGCCAGATCATGAAGGCGTCGCCTTGCCCGGTGGTCATGCTCTCCACCCAGACCGGAAGCGGGACGGTTGCTTCCTTGAAGGCGCTTGAACTCGGGGCAGTCGACTTCTTTCTGAAGGCGGACCTGCTTCAGGATCCGCCGTCCCCGGAATTGATTCGCGACTTTCTGGCGCGGGTGAAGGAAGCGGCGACGGCAAAGCTGCCGGATGAATCCTTGGCTGTAAGCGCGCCGGTCGCCATCGTGGATCGTTCCCGGGCGGCTCGGGCGAAGACGGCGGATATCGAACTCGTCGTCATCGGTACTTCAACGGGAGGACCGTCCGCGCTGCAGGCGATTTTGCCCCGGTTTCCGATCGACTTTCCGGCAGCGATCATAGTCGTGCAGCATATGCCGCCCGGGTTTACGAAGCCGCTTGCCGACCGTTTTAACACGCTGTGCCCGTTGGAGGTGTGCGAGGCGGCGGATGGCGATGAGATTCGGGCCGGGCGCATTCTCGTTGCGCCGGCGGGTTTTCAGACGCTAATCGTGAAGAAACCGGGCGGGAGGTATATCGTGCGGCTGGAGGCGGAGAGCGATAGGCTTTATAAGCCATCCGTGGACGTGACCTTATCAGCCGCCGCCCCGATCTTCGGAGAACGCATGTTGACCGCGATCTTGACTGGCATGGGCAATGACGGATTGGAAGGAGCAGGGCTTGTGAAGGCGCATAAAGGGCACGTGGTTGTGGAATCGGAGTCGTCCTGCATCGTTTATGGGATGCCTAAGGTCGTGTGGGAGGCAGGGCTTGCGGACCATCAGACGCCGCTTGGCGACATGTATAATTTGATTCGGACTTATGTCTGATGGAGAGAGCGCCCGCATGGCCTATCGAATCGTAATCGCCGCCGCTTTTATGAGACTGACGCTTAGCAACATTCTAACCGGGGCAGGCTATGATGTGGTTGGTGAAGGAAGACGCGCACGCAGCAAGCTGTGACCAGTATTATTGCGAAGAGAGGGGGGAACTGCGACATGGACGACTCGAATTTAGACCGTTTCATTGGCCGTCGTCTGCGCGTAGACGTGTTCGCGGCGACCGGAACACCTCTTCTCTCCGCGGGTACGCAGCTGGAACGAGGGCATCTCCGCTTACTGGAGTCGAACAAGATCGTCTTAAGCAGTAAGGATGTCACGGCCTTCTTCATCGAAGAGGAGGCTTCCATTATGGAAGCCGTCTCTGACATTCGCCACGTGTTTCAATCGGTCACCGCCGGACGCAAGCTGCCCGTCGACTATGTGAACGAACGGATTTTGCCAAAGGTACTCGACATGGCTTCCCGCCATGGTCGGTTGATCGACCTGCTCCAGCTGCTTCAAGATAAGGATGAGTACACATACAAGCATACTTTCGCCGTAGGCGTCATATCTTCTATTATCGGCAAGTGGCTGGGCATCCGGGGGCAGGAGTTGATACGGCTTGCGATGGCGGCGAGCGTGCACGATATCGGCAAGTCCGAAATCCCAAGCGAGCTGCTGCTCAAGCCGGGGCGACTGACGGAGGCGGAATTCGATCTTATGAAGCGACATGCCGACCAAGGCTACGAGCTGCTGCTCGCCAGCGGCTTGGACGAGCGGACCGCGCTGGTGGCGCTGCAGCACCACGAGCGGGAAGACGGTACCGGGTACCCGAAGGGTCTGCACGCGGGGCACATTCATTTTTTTAGCAAAATCGTCGCGGTTGCCGATGTGTTCCACGCGATGACGTCCAACCGGGTGTACAAAAGCGCGATGCCATTCTACGACGTGCTGTCGCTGATGTGGGATGGCAAGCTGGGGGCATTTCATGCCCATATCCTCCACGTGTTCATTAAACAAATCATGGAATTGCATATCGGAAAATCGGTTGTATTAAATGATGGCGTTCCGGGTAAAATTATTTATGTCAGTTCAAGCGCTCCTTTAAAACCTCTCGTGGACCGGCAAGGCGAGATCATCGATCTCAGCCGGGAACGAGAATTAACGATCAGGGAATGGGTATGATCGCGGCACCTCCGGACACAAGTCGGCAAGCGAAATTCTTCTGGCCCGCAAGGTCAAAAGAATTGCTAAATGACTATGGATGTGCTACGATAAACGTAATCGAAATTTTGACCTGATTCACATATTGTAGAGGGTTATTATTTTGTGTCACATAATAACCTTGTCCAATATGTGAATTTTATTTTTCTCCAAAAAATAGAAGGTCATGTATACATTTAACAAGCGGAGGTAATGAACAATGTCCCAACAAGGTACAGTAAAATGGTTTAATGCAGAGAAAGGTTTCGGCTTCATCGAAGTTGAAGGCGGCAACGATGTATTCGTTCACTTCAGCGCGATCCAAGGCGAAGGCTTCAAAACTCTCGACGAAGGCCAACGCGTTGAGTTCAACGTAGTACAAGGCAACCGTGGTCCACAAGCTGAGAACGTTGTAAAACTGTAAGAATCCAATTCTTGCAACTACAACAACCGAAAACTGCCCTTAACATCAGTTGAGGGCAGTTTCTTTTTCACCTGTTTGGAGAGGAATAGCCAGCGTTTTGCCTTGCCCAGATTTGTCCAAGGAGGGGTTCGACGATGTATTATTCACGGAAAAGACCTGTTGAAGAAGTGCCGATGCAGGATACAGCGGTGTGGACGTGTTCGAATGACGATTGCAACGGCTGGATGCGGGACGACTTCGCGTTCGCGGAACAGCCATGCTGCCCGCAGTGCCAGTCGGCGATGATTAGTGCCGTCAAAAGTCTTCCGGTTCTAGTCAACACGAGCCCCGGGAAGAAATCGACCACGATTTAGGACTACCCCCTAAGCGGCATGTACATAATAGAATTAACGCTTCCAAGTGGGGGCTCAACCTGGGCGAATAAATGGTTGAGCTCTTTTTTTATTCGGATGTTATGCTTCCCGATGTGCGTTTCCGACGAAACAGCCGCTGCTTCCGATGTGCGTTTCTGACGAAACGCTTTAGCTTTAGCTTCATTTTTCGTCCCGCGCGTTGAAGTGGTATAATGGAAGCAGCTTACTTTGAAACTTTCCGCAGCCGCGCTTTCCGTGCGGGGCGTTTTTTTCATGGCGACGAGAGCCATGACCAGCACGATAAGCGAGGTGATTCCGGATGCATCGCATCAATAATCAATACGAGATTATCCAGCCCGTTCAAGGGGATCCATCCGGAAACCTGTTTACCGCGCGAGATTTGCAGCATGGCGGGAACATGGTTTATTTGCGCTACATGCCGCAGTCCGGATCTGCAGAAGAGACGGGCGAGTCGTTATACGAGGAGATGGTGACGCTTCGCTCGCTGGCGTATCCCGCGATTCCGGAGGTGTATGCATTCGGGCTCGTGGAGACGGTGGACGGCGAGCTGGCGGAGCCGGCGCTGTACTGCGCCTACGAATACGTAAGCGGAGTTACGCTGCTGGAAGCCGCGAGGCAATGCGAGCGGAGCTTGTGCGTCGATTGGTTCGTCCAGGCGTGTCACGCCGTAACGTATTTGCATGACCGCGGCTTGGTTCATCGGCACGTGAACGGCGAGCATATTCTCGTGCAGGGAGACGGACCGGAAGCTGGCATCAAATTCCGCCGTCTCGTGATTTCGCCCGCGCATGAGCGCCTGCTGCATCCGAAATGGGGAATCGGCACGCCGTATAAGTCGCCGGAGTGGTACGCGAATCGGGAGGAGACCGCCCGGAGCGACCAATTCGCGCTCGGGGTGCTGCTCTTCAAGATGCTCGGAGGCGAGGAAGAAGGGGCGAAGATCGGGCGGCCGCTCGAGAGGGCGCAGCGCGTCTGCGCCGAAGGCGCCTCCGATGAGGAACGGCAGCTGAGCGGCTTGCTGCGCATCGTAGAGAAGCTGACGCAGGAAGACCCAGGCGAGCGCTATGAGCACCTCTATGAAGTTGTCCAAGCCGTGAACGCGGTTATGGGCACGGCCTATCCGCTGGTAAGAACGGAATTTACCGAGCGGATGGTGGCGGACTTTCCGATTATCGGGCGGACCGAGACGGAGCAGCGGCTGTTCCGTCAATTCGATCGCGCTTGGCGCGTAGAATCGATGAAGCGGATCGCGCTTGTGACCGGTGAAGCGGGAATTGGCAAGAGCCGGTTGCTCGAAGAGCTGGCAGTTCGGGCGGTCTTCCGGCGAATCGGCGTTTACGCGGGGAAGCCTGCGCTTCAAGGCGCGGCCCCCTTCTCGTCGATCGTGCCGATCATCAAGAAGCTTATTGCCCGAGCCTCCGCCGGATTGCTGGAGCAATACGGGCCGGAACTCGTCAAGCTAGTGCCGGACGAGCCGCTGCTGCACGGCGTTCAACCGACCGCGGCGCTCTCGGAGGACAAGGAACGGCTGCGGCTTAGCATTCGGCTGGCCCAATTCGTCCGGGACGTGCTTGGCGGCAAGCCGGCGTGCTTCCTCGTCGACGACGCGCATCGCTTGGACGTTGGCACGCTGGGGTGGCTGGACTACTTGTTCAGAGAAATGACGGATTTGCCGCTGTGCCTCGTGCTGGCCTACAACGAACAGGAGGCGGGGGAGGCAGCCAAGCCCTTCCTCAAGCGCTGGCAGGCTTCGGGTTGGGCCGAGGCTTTCCCGATTGGACGTTTCACGGAAGAGCAGACCGGTCAGATGGTGAAGTCGCTGCTTGGGATGAACCGGGTGCCGCCCCAGTTCTCCAGACGCATCCATGAAGAGAGTCAGGGCAACCCGGGGTTTATCACGCATATATTGCTTGCGCTCCATACGGAGAAGAAGCTTTACGTCAATGAGCGGGGCAAATGGTCGACCGAGTTCGACGCGCGCGGCGATTACGGCGTGCTCCCGCTTCCGGCTAGCATTGAGGATGCGATCGCGAAGCAGCTGGATTCGCTCAGCGAATCTGCGTACAAGATGCTCGAACTGATGTCGGTCTGTCAGAGCGATCTGCCGCTCGCGGTAATCGAGCAGGTGACGACGCGAGCAGGTGCCGCCGGCGTGCTGGAGGAGCTCGTAGCCCAGCAGCTGCTGGACGCGCAAGACGGCGATGTGGGGCGCGGCAGCTGCGGATTCCAGTCCAATATCGTCAAGAGCGCGATCTATAACCGGATCAGCGTGCAGCGGCGCGCAGAATGGCATCGCCGTCTGGCGGACGAGCTGGGACGCGAATGTTACGGGGGCAGTAATCCGATTCGCCTGGAACGCATTCATCATCTGCTTCAGCTTGGGGAACATGCATCGGCGCTGGCGCTGATCTTCAAGGCGGTTCATCACTTTATGAATTTCTCTATGCGGGATCAGGCGCTGCAATATTTGCGGACGGCGCTATGGCTGACGGGAGAATTGGGCGACCGCCGGGAACGGCTTCGCGTGCAAGTGCTCACGGGCGAAGTTTATTTGGGCCAAGGCAATCACGATCAAGCGCTGGAGGTGTTCGAGGCCGCGCTGCTGCAGGCGGCGGACCTAGCCGACCGTGAATTAGAGATCGACATCAAGTGCCAGCTCGCGGAGCTGCACATCCGCAAGAACGAGCGTCAGCAAGCAGAGGAGCTGCTGAACAGCGCCATGGAGCTATCGCTGGCGACGGGCTATAAGAAAGGACTGCTCGAGGCGACCGCTTCGTTCAGCCGGATCGCGGATTACGCGCAGTACGGCGACAAGCTGGCCCGCGCGGAGCAGCTCCTTACCCCGGAGGACGAGGCGAGCTATCCGGATCAGATGGCCAAGCTGTACAAGGCGAAGGGTATTTATTCGCTCACCATGGCCAAACATTTGGAAGCCGAAGACGCGTTTCGGACCAGCATGGAGCTAAGCCGGAAGGCCGGACGGATGGAAGACGTCTCGAATACGCTGACAAGTCTGGGCGTCATTCAGGTGCTGCATTACGATAACCTGGAGGCGGGGCGCGACTACTTCGAACAGGCGTTGTGGGCGGCGCTGAAGTCGGGCTCTCCGCATGCGGTTACCCACTATTGCAACTTGCTGGAGATCAGCGTGACAGTCGACGAATACGCGGAGGCGCTCGATTATTTCAAGCGTGCGGAGACGCTGGCGATCGAGTACGATTTCACGCTGCGGATTTTGGGCTTGGCGATCAGCGGGATTCATCTGTATACGCAGACGAGCGATTATCAGAAGGCGTACAAGTATTTGCTGCAAGCGGAGGAACTGTTGAAGGAGCAAGGCCCCGATTCCTACTGGGTCATGCCGGAGTATCACGAGCGTGCGGCCTTCTTCTATTACCGCATGGGCATATTCGAGAAGGCGCTCTGGCATGCGGAAGAAGGCATCCGGCTTAGCGATGACTACCACGACGCGGAGCGCGCTCATTGCAAAGGCACGCGTCTGCTGGCATCTTGCCAGCTCGGGAGGCGTGTGGACCGCGTAGAGCTGCAGCGGGTGCTTGCGGAGCTGCGCGGGACGAAGCATATTCGCACCTTCCGCTACCTGCTGCATGAGTGCGCGGACCTGCTTTTGCTCGAGGGGGCGGCTGCGGAAGCGCGGTCATTGATCGAAGAGAGCGCTTCGCTCGCGGTCAGAGCGGATTCGGAGCGGCTTGCGATTGAACAGTTATGGCTGGAGGGCTGCAGCGAAGGCGGGGGAGCCGGTATCGCGAAGCTCCATGAGGCGATCGCGCGCAGCGATGCGGGGTATGCGGAGTATCTCGTGTGGAAAGCCCGCTCGGCGCTGGGCGTTATTTATTCGGCCTTGGGCGAGATGGAGCAGGCGCGCGGCAGTTACGTGTTGGCGCTCGACGCGCTTTATACGTTAACGGAACGGGTGCCCGAGCCGTTCAAGGAGAGCTACCTGCAGACCGGCGGTCGCGACCGGTTGAAGGAAGGCATCCGGCATTTGGCGCCCCAGGATGCGGAGGGCTCCGGCAGCGCATCGGCGCTAGACGGGACAGTGGATGTCGGGGGCGTGGAGGGTTACTTCCGTAAGCTCGCGGCTTTGGCCAGGGCTGCTTCCGGAGAGGATGCCGCGCATCAGAACGAGCGGGACGCATCGTCGATCGGCGCCGCCCTTGCCGGGCAGACGGACCAGTGCGAGCGGAATTTGCTGCTTCTTGCCGAGACGGCCGCCAAGCTGACGCAGGCGGACCGATTCTGCTTCGTGCTGCCAAGCGAGGAGGGGCTGCGCAATCGGGTCATCGGCTTGCCGCCGGAGCCGGGCGTCCAGGATTACGTGCTTGGCTATGCCAAATCCCGGCGAGGCGGATTCTACGTCTTTGAACGATTCGGCGAGACGTGCGGCTGCGCGGACGTGCGGCTTCCACCCGGAGCCCGGGCCGTCATGTGCCTGCCAATCTACGCTGGCAGCGTCGTGCCGGGGGAGCGTTCCGCCTTACCGCGAAGGAGCCCGGGGCGCGAGGAGGAACCGGCTGGGTATTTGTACCTGGAGGCGAGAACGCCGCTGCATCGTTTTGACGAGACGACCTTGGAGCGATGTGGCTGGCTGGCGCAGACCGGACTGTTGTCCATCGATAATTACCGGCTGCAAATCTTGTCGGCTGTCGACAAACTGACAGGGGCGTTCACCCGCAAATATTTCGAATCTATCCATGGCGAGCTTGTTGCCGAGAGTCTGCGGCAGAGCGGGAACTATGCAGTGATGTTCTCGGATATCGACCGCTTCAAGAGCGTGAACGACAGCTATGGGCATAAGCGCGGGGACGAGATATTGCGCGAGGTCGGCCGGTTATTCCGGGAAGGGCTGCGGGAAGGCGACTTATGCTGCCGTTACGGCGGGGAAGAGTTTATTTTCCTCCTGCCGGACACCGACGCCGATCAGGCGCGGGTCATGGCGGAGCGGCTTCGCGTTCGCGTGGAGGAAGCGAAGCTGCTCGGGCAATCGGCCTCACTTACGGTGAGCGTGGGGGTAGCTGCTTGCCCCGACCAAGGCCGGCAGTGGGAGGAGCTGAAGGAACGGGCGGACCAAGCGCTGTATCATGCCAAAGAAACCGGGCGCAACCGGGTCAGCGTTTGGGACGCCGCGATGGGGCAGACGGCCAAGCGGGTCGACAAACTGGCGGGAATCGTATCGGGCAGTCTTGTACAGGATCAGCGCAACGTGCTGGTGCTCGTGGAACTGCTTCAACTGCTCAACGAGAAGAGGGGCGAGGAAGAAACGCTGTACCTGATGCTGGGACGAGTCATGGAGATTTTGGAGGCGGCGGAAGGATTCGTGCTGACGACGGAGTCGGCGAGCCTCGGGGAGAGTTCGGCGGCGGGGCGCGTGTATGCCCGCAAGCGGTACGAGGAAGGCTGGGCAGCGCGTCCGACCTTCAACGCCCGGCTGGTGGAGCAGGTCGTGCAAGCCAAGTCCGGCGCTTATTTGATTGATTGGGACCAGACGGAAGACTTGAAACTAGGTGAACCCGCGTGGCATTCCGTGATGCTCGTCCCGTTAATCCGGGGCAGCCGGGTGATAGGGGTTATCCACCTGTCCTCGCCGATCGGCAAAAAAGAATATGGTTACAATGATTATAATTATTTACACAAATTGGCGGAATTGTTCGCGGCTGCGATTAGCGGCGACGACAATCGTCAATCGTGACAAATACCTAACGCAGCCGAGGTGCACAATAGCCCGGCAACGAAGACGCTCTCCCGGAGGGCGTCTTTTTTTGGTGGGGCGGCGAATGTCAGGGCGAGCCTGATTCGACAGTCGAAGCAATTGGGTAAATAACTTCGCTGACCTGTCCGAATTCCCGAAAGCCCGCTGCTGCGGATATTGTAAACGCATTCAAGGCGCCGTTTTGGATGTTTCGGAATTTTCCCGGACAACTAGCATAAAGGGAGCAAGATGAATCATATTTTTAGATAAAAGCTAAATTCTTCGCAGGCTGTTAGACGAAATGTTCGGATATTACAGAAAAATAAATCAACTAAAACGTTAATATAATTAACGTTCCGGCTTTAATTTAACATTTTTTAATGGGGATATTGTAAAATATTCACTTACTATTTATAATTTTTATTGTATTATTCATAATTATCATGAATCTCGGAGGTGCAAGGGGTTTTAAGTGTTAGATATACTTACATAACACAGACATGAAGTAAGCGTCTAACACCGTCGTTGCGGAGAAAAATCGACCAAGTTTTCATTCTATTCAAATTAGTGAAATAGTAGAAGGAGTGGACTCATGAAAAAACCGAACAAACTGACGCTCTGCCTCTCGATCTTGGCGCTTGCGGGCACGGTGCTGGCTGGTTGCAGCGGCAACAATAACAGCAACAGCGGAACGAACGAACCGGCCAAAACGAACAACACAACGACGAATGCTCCTGCCAACGGAACGAAGACAGAAGACCCAGCTACACCGGACCCGAACACGCCCGTAGACGGCGGCGAGCTCGTTGTCAGCTCCTTCTCCGATATCGTTTCGGTGAATCCGATTTACTATTCCGACACCGCTTCCGGCGACGCGGCTTATCTGATTCAAGCGAATCTGTACGACCTGGACCGCAAGGGCAACGTCGCTGCCGAGCCTTGGTCGCTCGCGGCCGAGCTTCCGCAAGTGAGCGAGGACGGTCTGACTTATACCATCAAACTGAAGAAGGAAGCCAAGTGGAACGACGGCACGCCGGTTACGGCGGATGACGTGATTTTCACTTTCGATACGGTCCGCAATCCGGACGCCGCATCCCCGGGATTCGGCAACTACGACAAGATCGACACGATCACCAAGACGGACGACCAGACGGTGGTCATCAAGCTGAAGCAAGTATTCTCGCCGTTCCTCTATTCGCTTAACACGGCTCTGGTTCCGGCACACATTCTGAAAGACGTGCCGGTGAAAGAGCTGGAGAAGAATGCGTATGGCTCCGATCCGGCGAAGACGGTCACGAACGGCCCGTGGAAGTGGACCGAGTGGAAGAACGGTCAATACCTGACGTTCGAAGCTGATCCGAACTACTGGGGACCGAAGCCGCACATCCAGAAGATCACGTACAAAATTTACGCGGACCAAAATACCGAAGTGCAGGCGCTGCTTAAAGGCGACGTCGACCTGACGCAAGCGATCCCGCTGCCGATGCTCGACACAGTCAAGGCGAAAGACAACATCGACGTCATTCTGGCGCCAGGCCCGCAATACGAGTACATGGCGTTCAACTTCAAGGATGAGAACTTCGCGAGCAAAAAATCGCCATTCGCCGGAATCAAGACCCGTCAGGCGATCGCAACGGCGCTGAACCGCCAAGGCATGGTCGACAACATCCTGAAGGGCACGGGCACTCCGCTGAACGCGCCGTTCCTGCCAGGCTCGTGGGCGGATCCGGGCGAGAACGCGACGGCGTATCCGTATGACGTGGAGAAGGCGAAAGCGCTCTTGGCCGAAGACGGATGGGTACCGGGCAAAGACAATATCCTCGAGAAAGACGGTCAACGTTTCTCCTTCGAACTGCAGTACAACGCGGGCAACAGCCGTCGCGAGCAAGTCGCGGCCGTTATCCAGCAGAACCTGAAGGACGTCGGCATCGAAGTGAAACCGAAGGGCATCGACTTCGCCGCTTGGATCGACCAGAATGTCACGCCGGGCAAATTCGAAGCGATTCTGCTGTCCTGGTCGCTGAACAACCCGGATCCGAACGGCAACGAAAGCATCTTCTCCTCCAAGTACAATCCGCCGACTGGCCAGAATGTTGGCTGGTATAAGAACGAGAAGCTCGACGAGCTGTGGGTGAAAGGCTACTCGACGGCCGACCAAGAAGAGCGGAAGAAAATTTACGCGGAGGCCGGCAAAGAGATTTCGACCGATCTGCCTTACGTGTTCCTGTACCAGTACGGTCTGCCGGAGGCGCTATCCAAAACGATCAAATACGCGGAAGAGGACAAACCGGAATCCACGCTGGCGTACGGCTACTTCTTCCACATCAATAAGTGGTGGATCGCCGAATAATGAACTTCATATCTTCATCCAGATGATTTGACCAAGGGGGAAGGTCCAGTAGGCCCTTCCCCTTTGTATTTGACAAGGGGGAAAGCAAATGACCGAGTATCTGATTCGCCGTACGCTCCAGTCGGTCCTCGTCCTGCTGCTCATTACGGTAGTGACGTTCATCCTCATCCATGCGGCGCCCGGCGGGCCGAAGCAAATTTACCTCAATCCGAATTTGTCGCCGGAAGTGGCGGAGCAGCAGGCCGAGAATCTGGGGCTCAACGACCCGCTGCCGGTGCAATATTTCCGCTGGCTCGGCGATTTGGCGCAGGGCGATTTCGGCTATACGTTCAAGAATAACTTGCCGGTGGGCGATCTGGTGTGGCCAACGCTCGGCAATACGATGATATTGATGGGTACGGCGTGGTTTCTCTCGCTCATTATTGCGGTCCCATGGGGGATTTACAACAGTACACGGGAGTACGGCTTGTCGGATCAACTGGCCTCTTTTATCGCCTATATCGGATTCGCGATGCCGACCTTTTGGTTCGGGATTATTTTGCAGGAGCTGTTCGCGCTAAAATGGGACCTGCTGCCGCTATCGGACATGTATACGATGGGCAATGAAGGCGACATTGGCGATCTGGTGATGCATTTGATTCTGCCGGTAACGGTGCTGACGCTCGGCTTCCTGGCCGGATACGTCAAATATTCGCGCTCCAGCATGCTCGAGGTGCTGGATCAGGATTATATCCGCACCGCGCGGGCCAAAGGACTCGGGGAACGGAAAGTTGTATTCCGCCATGCGCTTCGCAATGCGCTTATCCCGATTATTACGATTCTCGGACTCGACCTGCCGATTCTCGTCGCGGGCGCGGCGTTAACCGAGAGCGTCTTCAACTGGCCGGGGATGGGTAGGCTGTTCATCCAGATGGCGACGCAGCGGGAGTATTCCGTGCTGATGGCCATTACGCTGATAATTGCGGTGTTCGTCATTATCGGCAACCTGATCGCGGACATCCTGTACGCGGTCGTCGACCCGCGGGTGAAGCTGGGACGGAAAGGAGGCGCTAGCGCATGAGCAATACGACTGCACCGCTCACGGGCGCAAGCCGTCCGACCGCGCCGTCGAAGCGACCGCCGGGGTTATGGGCGACCGGCTGGAAGAAGTTCTCCCGTAATCCTTTCGCGATGTCGGGGTTGGTCATCTTGTTGTTCTTCATCGTCGTATCCTTGGCTGCGCCATTGCTGGCTCCGTACGATCCCGCCAAGATCGACATGATGCTGCCGAATCTGCCGCCCGGCAGCGACGGCCATCTCCTAGGGACAGACGAACTCGGCCGCGATATTTTGTCCCGTCTGCTGTACAGCGGCCGGATCTCGCTGCTTGTCGGGTTCAGCGTTGCGATCGGCACGGTCATCATCGGCACGTTCATCGGCGCGGTATCCGGTTATTTCGGCGGGTGGATCGATACCGTCTTCATGCGTTTCGTCGACGTGATGAACGCGATCCCGCTGCTGTTTCTGAATATTCTCGTGCTGGCGATCTTCAATGCGAAGTTTTACTATATGATTCTCATCCTCGCGCTTACGGGCTGGATGGGCGTTGCCCGTCTCGTGCGAGGCACGTTCCTGCAGCTGCGGGAGATGCAGTACGTGGAAGCGGCGCGCGCAATCGGCGTATCCAACTGGGGGATCATCATCCGGCATCTGCTGCGCAACGCGACCGCGCCGATCATCGTCAACGCGACGCTCATGGTCGGAGGCGCGATCTTGAGTGAATCGGCCTTGTCCTACTTGGGACTCGGCGTCCAGATGCCTGATACGAGCTGGGGGGTCATGCTCTCAAACGCGAAGGAATTTATGTTGGTCGATCCGCTGTTGGCCGTTTATCCGGGTCTCTGCATCCTCATCGTCGTCCTATCGGTCAACTTTATCGGCGACGGCTTGCGGGATGCGCTGGATCCGCGCAAGAAAACCGTCAAACCCCGGAGGAGGCTCGGCAAATGACGCAAAACTTACTCGAAGTACGCAACCTGACGGCCGGCTTTGAGACCGAGAACGGGTTCGTCAAGGCAACCGACCGCGTATCGTTGTCGATTGCGCAGGGGCAGACGCTCTGCATCGTCGGAGAATCCGGCAGCGGGAAGAGCGTCACGTCGCTGGCGATCATGCGGCTGATCGATTATGCGGGCGGCTTCATTGAGAGCGGCGAGGTGCTGTTCAAGGGCGATAACCTGGCCGGCAAGAAGCAGCAGGATATGATGCGCATCCGCGGCAGCAAGATGGCGATGATTTTCCAGGATCCGATGTCCGCGCTTAATCCGGTGTTCAAGGTGGGGGAGCAGATCGCGGAGAGCTTACGCACCCACAAGAAGCTGGGCGAGAAGGAAGCATGGGCAAAGGCCGTCGATATGCTCCGAGTGGTCGGTATTCCGAGTCCGGAGATACGCGCGCATCAATACCCGCACGAGATGTCGGGCGGCATGTGCCAGCGCGTCGTCATCGCGATGGCGCTCGCCTGCGAGCCGGAGCTCATTATCGCCGACGAGCCGACGACCGCCCTGGACGTAACGGTACAAGCACAGATCCTCGACCTGCTGGCGAAGCTGAAGCGCGAACTGAAGACGTCGATACTGCTCATTACGCACGACATGGGCGTGGCCGCGGAGATTGCGGACCGCATCGCGGTCATGTACGCGGGGGCGATCGTGGAGGAAGGTACGGTCGATCAAGTGTTCCAGAACCCAAGTCATCCGTACACCGTCGGGTTGCTTCGTTCCATTCCGGGATTGGACGGCGAGCGGGGCGCCGAGCTGTATACGATCAAAGGCAGCATTCCGAGCATCAACGATCTGCCGACCGGCTGCCGGTTCAATCCGCGCTGCCCGTACGTCATGGACCGCTGCCTCCGGGAAGAGCCGCCGCTCATTCCAGGCAAGAACGGACAGCGCGCGGCGTGCTGGCTGGAAGAACTTCCGAAGGAGGGGGCATGACCGATGAGCGCGACAGCGACTGATACGTATTTGGTGGAAGCGCGGCACGTGAAGAAATATTTCCCGATTCGCAGCGGCCTGCTTAGCCGGGTGACGGGGAACGTCAAGGCCGTGGACGATATTTCGTTCGGCATTCGCGAAGGCGAGACGTTCGGGCTCGTCGGCGAGTCGGGCTGCGGCAAGTCGACGCTCGGCCGGGTCATGCTGAATCTGAAGAGCGCTACGGACGGCGAAGTGCTTTTCCAAGGCCAGAACATCCATACGACCAACGCGAAGGAGATGCAGCGGCTGCGTCAGGAGATGCAGATCATTTTCCAAGATCCGATGGGCTCGCTCAATCCGCGTTTCCTGGTCAGCGATTTGATCGGCGAACCGCTCAAGCTGCACCGCCGGATGAGCGGCGCCGAGATCGATGCGCGCGTTGTTCAATTAATGGAGCTGGTCGGGCTCGACGCAAGCCGGCGCAACCGGTATCCGCACGAGTTCTCCGGCGGTCAGCGCCAGCGGATCGGCATTGCCAGGGCGCTGGCGCTCGAGCCGAAGTTCATCGTCGCCGACGAGGCGGTATCCGCGCTGGACGTATCCGTCCAATCGCAGGTGCTCAATCTGATGATGAAGCTGCAGAAGGAGCTGGGCTTAACCTACCTCTTCATCGCGCACGGGTTGAACGTCGTTCGCCATATCTCTACCCGGGTCGGCGTCATGTACCTGGGCAAAATGGTCGAAGTGTCGCCGACGGACGACCTGTTCGCCAAGCCGCTGCATCCGTACACGTCGGTGCTGCTGTCCGCAATCCCGACGCCGGGCGTCAAGCGGGAGCGGATCATTCTCGAGGGCGACGTGCCGTCGCCGGCGAATCCGCCGTCGGGCTGCCGTTTCCATACGCGCTGCCCCTATGTACAGGATCGCTGCCGCTCGGAGGAACCGCTGCTGCGTACTGTTGAAGGCGACAGGCAGGTGGCGTGCCATTTTCCGCTGATCTAAGTCGGTGGCGGAATCGGCACTGGCGGTCGTTATGCGATCGTCTGATGCGTCTAATAGGGTATCCATGAAACAGGACCTCATCCCATGCGCTTCGCATGAGGTGAGGTCCTGTTTGGTATGCGCGGCTCGGAGCATGGGAGGGATTGCTTTTTCTCGCATCTATCTGCCACCATAGGCCGGGGGATGCTCCATCCAATATGGCTGCCGATATTAGGCTGCCGAATTAGCCGGGTCCGATCGCCCGCGTCGGGTTATGAGAACTCCCCGACCAGATCGTCCGCACCGTGCTAAGAAGCCTCTCCAGCCGGTTGAACCGGCGCGATGTTCGCGCCCTTCGCGGCACGTGATCGGGTGAACAGCAGCACACTGACCAGGCCGAGCGCGATCATGCCGGCGCTGGTCAACAAGGCGGGCACGATATGGTCGCCGAAATCGGAGGCGGAGCGGATCGCGTCCCCGCTTTGGAAGATCAAGCCGCCGATTGCGATGCCGAAGACGCCGCCGAGTTCGCGAGTTGCGTTGCTGATGCCGCTGGCCTCGCCGGAGGATGCGTCGGGCACGGAGGAGAGCACGCCATGGGCAAGCGGCGTGAAGCTGAGGCCCATGCCCGTGCCGGCGAGCATCATGAACGGCGCTTGGTAGCCGAACGGGAAATCGACGCCGAACGTAACGACCAGCACGCTAAAACCGATTAGCGCAACACCTTGGAATAACAACCCGGTGGCGAGCAGCGCCCGGTTGCCGAAGCGGCCGACCGCGAAGCCGGCGAGCGGGGCGGTCAGCATCGTGCACCCGGTCCAAGCCATCGTGCGGACGCCGGCTTCCAGCGCGGAATACTGCTGCCCCTGCTGGAGGAACAGCGTCAGCAGGAAGATCGCGCCGAAGATGCCTGCGTTCATCCAGAAGCCGGTGAAGATATACGCGGCGTACGAGCCGCGCCGAAACAAGCTGAACCTGACGAAAGGATGCGGCTTATTGCGCTGCAGCAGGTAGAACAGCGCGAGGAGCAGTAGGCCGCCCGCGATGGAGCCGATGACGAGTGCGGAGCCCCAGCCTTTGTCGTTGCCGTTCTCGAGGCCGTATATAATGCCGAACAGACCGGCGCCGAGGAGCAGGATGCCTGGTATGTCGATCGGTTTGCGCTCGCCCTTGGACTCTTGCAGCCAGAACATGCCGAGCGCAAAAGCAAGCATCCCGACCGGTACGTTAATCCAGAAGATGAGCTGCCACGGAGCGCCTTCGACGATCAGGCCGCCGACGAGTGGGCCGACGGATAGTCCAAGCCCGGAGATCCCGGACCAGATGCCGAGCGCGGCGGCCCGCATGTTCTCCGGGAATGCGCCATTGACGAGCGTTAAGCTGAGCGGTACGATCGCGGCGCCGCCGATCCCTTGGAGCGCACGGGAGAGGATGAGCGAGATGGCGTTTTCGCTAAGTCCGGAGAGGGCGGATCCGAGCGTGAAGAGCACGACGCCGACCAGAAACATCTTCTTGCGACCGAAACGTTCGCCAACCATGCTGAAGGGGATTAGAAGAATGGCGAACGCTAACGTGTAAGCGTTCATGAACCATTGCAAATCGCTCATGCTTGCTTCGAACGACTGTTGAATAGAAGGCAGGGCGACCCCAAGCACCAAATTGTCCAGCATGGCCATGAACAGCGCTGCGCAGGTGACCGCCAGAAGGCGAATTCTTGCTCCTGTAAACATGTGTACTTCACTCCTTGTTTTATTTATTAATAAATAAATGAGTGTCCGAAAAAGAAGGCAATTCGCAGTCGTATGCAAATTGGTTTGCGTTTCAAGTTCGAAACGCAGCATTTTGCCAACGGACTGTGTTGTTGCCTTTTCGGAATGCCGCGCGGTGCTACCCGTGCGTTTTATTCTCGTGCCAGATGAGAAGCTTCGGTAGTTGCAGCGTTTCGGCCAGCGCAATAACCATGCCCTGCCCGAGGAATTCACTGGCCTTTCTGCTGGGCTCCGGCAGACCGGCTTCTTCGAAACGGGCCTTGATGCGTTCGTATACCGCGTCGAAGCCCTCCCTCGTGTATTCCCTGATCGTCGGTTCCGGCGCGGCGAAGGACGTCAAGACGAGCAAAATTTCGTTGCGATGGCTCACCAGCAGACGCGTGAACGCTTCGCCCATCGCTTCCGTCAGCTGTTCCGGAGGCGCCTCGGCCGTTGTGAAGGCGTCGAGGATGCGTCGCGAAGCCTGGTCCAATACGGCCAAATACAGCTCTTCCTTCGTTTTGAAGAAGTGAAAAACATAAGGCTGCGTGACCCCGACTCGGCGGGCGACTTCCGCTGTAGTCGTCTTGTAATACCCCGATTCGGCGAAAAGCGAAGCGGCGGCCTCTAGGATCTGTTGTTTCCGGTTCTGCGAGACTTCTTCTCTCGATGTCATTGCTGTATCCTTCCATTCATTTATTGACTGATAAATAAAATATAATCATCCTGCCAATCATTGTCAACTGAATTTCTGGCGCGCTGTACGACTTTTTCTCTCCAGCCTGCAATCTAAAGTGGTAACGCGAGTCTTCAGATATTCCCCTCGCTTCCCTCAAGACTCGTTCAATCTACCCAGCTCAAGGAATCGAGCTATGCCGGGCCAGCCGCAAACTGGAACGTCGCGATATTCCCCAGCCAGCCCGGATGCGGCGCCTTCGATATATGACGAGGGGTCAAGGTTATTCCAGAGATGCGGCATGCGGGAGGTCGTGCCCAGGAAATGATCGCGGTGACGCTGTTCGACGATTTCCATTTTGCGCAAATCCGCGATTTGAAAATGCAGGATGCGCTCAACGTCCGCATACTCGCCGTATGTGTCTTCTTTACTAGGCGGTTTGACCAGCTCCCAGCCAGCCTGATAAGCGGCAGGTTCCGTATCCAAGCAGCGGCGAACGCATAGTGCGAGATCGGCGAATGAAGGCTGTCGATCGCAATACTGGCGCAGTTGGACGAGCAAGGAGCGAAGAAATCGCTCAAGCGATTCCGCCTCGGCAAGCTCATCCTCGGCATACGGGATAAGGACATGTTTTAACTCGATGGCATTAATCATATTTCTCCTCTTCCTCGCGGCCTTGCCGTTCCAAGATCAGCTCTGCTTCTGTCTCGAAATTCAGCAGTAGCGGGGCAGGAAGGCGGTCGGTCAACAACCGGACGGCGGGTAGCGCCAACAGTTCGTCTATTGTTACCGGCGGCGAAGCAAGTCGCCAGACCCATACCCGGAAGGCGTCGATGAACCGGTAGAACGACGCTTCGAATCGTTCGGCCGCTTCTTCGGCCTCGGCTTCTTCGGCCGACGACATGTCCTGCCAATTGCGGAGCATCTCCGTCAGGGCTGGTTCGTACGGTTCAACCATCGGAATTCCTCCTTCGTATATTCGTAGTCCTAGTATACCTATGGGTGACGGGCGAGCGCGAGTATCGCGTCGCTTTCTTCCAATGACGCAGCCTCGCGCCATGAAACGCAAAAACTCACAAGCTCCGCAATAGGCGGTGCTTGTGAGTCGGTTTTGCGCTATCGACGTGCTTCCTGTATGTTCGCCCGTGCGAGCCTCAGTCCGCCGCTTTCAGCTTGGCTTTGCGCTCGGGACGTCAGGTTCCGCCGCTCCTTCGCTTAAGCGCTGTTCCGTTGCGGACGCTCAGCCGTGGCGATTTTTCGGCTGCGTGCAAGACCGAGCGATACCGCGGCTGTTCCTGCGGCGATCGTGACGAGGCCGGCGCCGATCCACGTTACCGACAGCAGCGAGGCATCGCGAGTGACGATCCCGCCCAGACCTGCGCCGGCCGCCATGGCGAGCTGCAGCACCGAGGTGTTCAAACTAAGCATGATGCCGGAAGCCTCGGGGGCGAGCGTCAGGAGATAATACTGCTGCGTGGGACCCGATGACCATGCCGAGAACGACCACAGCATGAGGAGCGGAAAAACGAGTGCCGGCGTATGCGCCGTGAGCGACAGGAGGACGAGCATGACGGCGTGCAGCAGCATGCCGCCTACAAGCGTTGGCGGGACGCCGATGCGGTCGGTGCTCCATCCCCCGAGCTTGGAGCCGATGAGGCTGGCGATCCCGAACGCGAACAGCCCTGCGCTTACCCAGTTTTCGCTCATGCCCGTCACTTCGAGCAGGAAAGGCGAGATGTATGTGTAAGCAATAGCGTAACCGGCAATCCAGAAGAACGTGATCGAGAGGGCGACCGCGATGCGGGGCTGCTTCAGCAGCGCCAACTGATCGCGGAGCGGGATCGGCGCATCGCCTTCCGTCTTCGGAATGGCGTAAGCAATCAGAATAATCGCGAGCAAGCCTAGCAAGCCGATGCCGCCGAAGATCGTACGCCAATCGTAGCTGGCGGCGATGACCCGACCGACGGGAACGCCGATGATGAGCGATGTGCTGAAGCCCATGACGAGGGTGGCGATCGCACTGCCTTGGCGATCGGGCGGCGCAAGCTTAGCGGCAACGGTCAGGGCAGTGACGACGAAGACGCCGGTGCTGGCGGCGAGGATGATGCGCGAGGCGATGAGGAACCCGAACCCCGGCAGAACGACCGCCATCGCATTACCGATGACGAAGACCGCTAACGCATAGAACAGAAGCTTCCGACGCTCAACTTTGGCGGTGAGAGCCATTAAGACAGGAGTACCGAACGCATAAGCAAGCGAGAATACTGTAATTAACTGACCGGCGGCACCAACCGATACGCCGATGTCCGAAGCAACCCGGTCCAGAATGCCGGCGATAATGTATTCCGATGTTCCGACCAGAAAACTAACCGCCGCCAACATGTAAATCTTCCAAGCATTCGACATTGTGACTAGCTCCTCCCCACAATTCACTAATTCTATATTTCTAAATTTATAGAAATAAAAACCGAAAAAATTACTCCAAAAGATATGGAGCGTATTTTTCTGCAACTTCGCGGTTGACGCTGTAATAGATGTACGTACCGTCTTTGCGCAGCGTAAGCACGCCGGCTTCCGTCAATTGTTTCAAGTGATGGGATAGCGTCGAACCCGCAACGGATTCCAACTTACTGTTAATGTCGGAACAGCACAGGTTCTGCTCTTCCATAAGCAGGAGCGCGATTTTAAGCCGGGTTGGTTCGCCGAGCGCTTTATAAATTTTGACTGCTTGCTGAATGTTGGCGTGGTCGTCGATCATTGGGCTCACCCTTAGCGTAGTGTTTATTTCTACAAGTATAGAAATAACAGTAGCACATCTTTACATGGGTGTAAATGGGAATTAAGCTTATTGGGGGATAAAAATTTGTTGCCGGATACCACTGGATTAGATTAGTTGGGGGAACAAGGAAGGGGAGTACTTAATGAATAAGGTGTTTCGCTTTATCATGCTGGCGATCCTGGCGTGGTCCATAATGGCGACAGGGGCTCCATCCGCTTATGCGACCAAATGCGTGCAGGCGACTAACGTGGAAGAGTCCTATAATAAGTATGACGCCGTCGTGCTCGGCTATGTGAAGCAAAAACATTCTGGAGTAGATGGCAGCCGGATAGACTTTCAAGTCATGCAGGGCTTTAAAGGCATGGAGCCGGGGGCAATAACGATTGCGGATAATAGTGAAAGCAATTTGTTAACGAATAGCGACGCGCCGGACGAAGAGTTGTATCTTTTATATCTGAATAATGATAACGGCGAATGGGAGCACCCAATTTGCGCACCATCCGCAAGAGCCAACGCTGCGGGAGAAGACCTGACTTACCTATTAAGTCATGCCGCAACGAGTGCCCCAGTCGAGAAGAGCGGGCTCAGCAAGGGGAATACGGTAGTAGGCGTAGCGTGGATAATAACGGCCTCCGCAGGCTTCATCGGTGCCGTTGTGTATCTGGTTCTCTTATATAGAAGGCCGGACTTGTAATTGAGATCATGGGGAATGTATGTACCCGATACCTGCGCACAAAATGTTTTTTTGAAAAAACAGTTGCAATATCTGAAGAGCCTATGGTATATTCTAATTCCGGTCGCGAGAAACGATCGGCCAAGCAAGAGAAGAAACAACTTGTTCCTTGAAAACTGAACAATGAGCGATATGTCAAAGCTAGTAAAGTAATGAGTCACAAACTTTCATGGAGAGTTTGATCCTGGCTCAGGACGAACGCTGGCG